>JAYEFS010000001.1:0-6546 GCA_034658695.1 Methanobacteriota archaeon
TTAAATTGCGGAACCGCTGCCCGATACTTAAAGGGTTATGAGATGCGCAAGCGTGTATGAAGGGAAACTTTCTCGTACCGTTCTGAGATGAGGAGGGGCGGGTAACCGCCCCCTTCTTAATTGGCGGTTTAATCTTCCTGATTCTGATGGATTCTGTGGTTTCCAATCTTTGCGCCCTTGCGTCATCGCGTCTTTGCGTTCCTCTGATATAACGCAAGGTCGCAAAGTCGCAGAGACGCAAAGTTGAGAGAGATGCGCCCGTGTTTTTTGCATACGCGAGGGAGCTACCGTTAGCGACCACAGAAAACGTCAGAACCAGTAATCTTCCTTACCATAACCGGATCATCCGGAAGAGTGAAAAAGTGCTTGCACTCGAAATTACCGAGAGAGCACTCATCGATTCAACACAGCGTAGAGTGGCAGCCTCTTTCAATCGCAAATTATATACCCAACACCCCACAACATGCTATCATTATGTCGATCGCAATCGCGCTCGCTGGAAAACCGAACTCCGGAAAATCGACTTTCTTCAAATCCGCAACACTCGCAGACGTCGAGATTGCGAACTATCCGTTCACAACGATTGATGCGAACCATGGAATTGCGCATGTGCGCACGGAATGCCCGTGCACCGGGCTCGGCGTCACATGCACAAACTGCGTGGGCGGCATCCGTTTCGTGCCGATTGAGGCGATCGATGTCGCAGGTCTCGTGCCTGATGCGTATATGGGGCGGGGTCTTGGCAATGCGTTTCTTGACAACCTGCGGCAGGCGCAGGCAATCATCCATGTGATCGATGCATCAGGCGGAACCGATATCGAGGGCAATCCCGTGGATATTGGCGAACATGACCCGCTCGATGATGTCGGATTCCTTGAGCATGAATTCACAATGTGGCTATTTACGATACTGAAGCGGAACTGGAACCGATTGTCAAAGAAAACCAAGGCAGAGAACCTGAAGCCAGAGGTCGTTGTCTCAGACCAACTCGCAGGTGCGGGCGTGAGCGTCCAGCAGGCAAGAATCGCTCTCAGTCATTTCAGGGAGATATGTGCAGATCCGCTCCATCTCTGGGGCGATTCGGAGCTTCAGGACTTTTCTGACCTGCTCAGAAGAGAGAGTAAGCCGTTGATAATCGCAGCAAACAAGGCAGACATTGCACCGGCTGACAACATCAAACGATTGTGTGATCTCGATTATACCGTGATTCCGACATCAGCGGAAGCCGAGCTTGCGCTGAGAATGGCAGATCGCAGCGGCGCAATCAGATACGTTCCGGGAGATGCGAGCTTTGAGGTCGTTTCCGAGAATCTCTCCGGTGCACAGATCAAGGCTCTCGACAAGATTCAGGACATGCTTGGTGAAATGGGCAGTACAGGCATACAGCGGTGCGTCAATGCGGCGGTCTTCGATATTCTCGACCAGATTGTGGTTTATCCGGTCGAGGACGAGGCAAAATTCACAGACAAGAAGGGGAACGTCCTTCCCGACGCCTTCTTGATGCGGAGAGGCAGCACCGCTCACGATCTTGCGTACCAGATTCACACCGATATCGGGGAAGGTTTTCTGCATGCGGTGGATGCGCGGCAGAGGATGCGGATGGGGCGGGAACTGGAGGACGGGGATGTGGTGAAGATCATCTCGACGAAATGAGGGCGAAGAGGGGACGGAGAGGTCAGTGGTTGACAGGTGCAGTGATAGTGCTGCATGTACGACTTCAATTCTTCAAATACTCCCGTAAGAGAACCGTCGCATAGCAGCCTTTTGGCAGGAAGAACCCGGCAGTGGCAGAGACTCCGCCGCCCCCGACCGCAGCCACCTCAAATACCGGATCAGTGTCCACCACAACCGCCCGGTAGCCACCCTTTGAGGCAAGTTCCGGAATCTCCGGAACCCTGGAGCCACGAACCAATTCCGAGACATCGATTCCGAGATCGGATACGACCTTCACCTCAAGCTCGCTCGTAAGTCCGGACTCGTATCCGATCAGCGAATGCGCAACCCACGCACGTCTTCTGCGAACCAGGTTGTTGATACCATCAATATTTGCCGGCGTCACAACCTCTGCCTTTGAAGTGTCCGGAAGCCCGCTCTTGTCCCTGAAACAGACTGTGTCCCCTTCCACTGCACAATTGAGCAGAATATTCTCTTTTATACGGGTACTCAGGATTTTGTTGAATATTGCGGACTGATGCGCATGCACAAACATTCGCAGCAGATTTTTTTGCAGCACACCTAGTGCGCCGATGTAATCGTTGGGGTGCTTGACCAGATGGTTCAACATCGCACGCTCGTAGCGTAGGTGCTCCGGAAACCGGTTCAGCGCCTCCTTAAAGTCGTGGGTCTCCCGGAGATACCTGCGAATTTCAGACGAGCGGTCTCCCCTCCCCCCTCCCCCCCCATCTCCCGGAAATGTTTTTGCGAGATAGACCATGACTGCACCCTCAAAATCGCCTGCGACTATGAACTTTCCGACCTCGTGCGTGATCGGGCGGATCGTTCCGAACCGCTGCATACCATAGAAGTTGGGGCATCCGCCGGCATGCGATAGTTCGCCGGATATGGATTCTATCTGCTCTCGCACCTCTTGCTCTGTCCCGTCGATGTCCTGCACAACGATTCTGAAGTCGTTGCCTATGAGATCACCGAGACTCACTTTTTTGTTCGACCGTCCGATAATCTCGAGTTCGACGCCTGATATCCTAACATCGGGAACCATCGCCTCAATCGCGCGGTCAGGGTCCCAGATGCCGATTCGCTGGGTGGTGACCGCTCTCTTGTCCTTTGTGCCAGCCCACCCAAACCTCGAGTTGCTGACCCTGAAACGCCTCGAGAGTTCCCTGATCAGGTGGTGGGCGTCCCAGTTCTCCTTTGTGAGCCGCACGATGAGATACTGCCCGCCCGTCTGCTGACCGGCGTCCCATACCTCGGTAACCCGGAAGTCACCCGGGTTCGAGCGAATCCTTCCACCGATTCCGGGTGTCTTCGAGAGATACGTATCGATTCCAACGATCTGTTCAATCGCCGGGTTTGGACTTGAGTTCATGGAAGCCGTCCCATTCCGTCTCTTGTGCCGATCGCTGTTTCATTCAGTACTTTGTAATTCTTGAGTGACATGATTTGTGAACCTCTTTTTGATTGGGGATTCTATTGGGTGGGTGTATAATATCACTGGTGTCTAAAAGGTTGACGCCTTGTCCGAGTGGTGCGTGGTTTGCTGTAGTAGGGGCCAGCAATTCTAATTATGGAATGACATTTTGTTTGGCGCACACTATCAGTACATTATGCAAATAATTAATGCGATATAACTTAGAAAAGTGACATGTTTTTTAAGAAACACTATCGCAATTTTATCTTTTTTTGCTGTTTCGGGTCGTTGATGCCCGAGAGAATTTTCAAAATGAGAATTGCTGAGTAGGGGCTGTGGAGGGGGCGCTGGGATGACTTGTGAGAAGAATCGGAGCAATGAGGGTGTTTCAGGAGGGGCAAGGTAGCAGAAAAATGCTCACATACCGATTGCCCCTGCCGCAGCCTCGAGGATCAGGAGCACATCGAGGGATGTGACGCGGTCGTCGCCGCTGACGTCTGCCGCGGGGTTTTGTGCGCCGCTGGCTGCGATTGCAAGCGCGACCCTCGCGTCCGCGGGGGAGAGGGTGCCGTCGCATTTCTGCGTCGTGCTGCCAGCCCACGGATGCATCAGCGGGTATCTGTCGATGCTATCGCCGCAGGGGATCGGGTGTGGGTCTTCGCCGATGCCGTCTTCGTTAGGGTCGGTGTAGTCGGAGTGGTATTGCCCGCGGAACCGGAGTCCCATGCACCCAGTCCAGCCCTACGCACCTCCAAAAACCTCCCGTATCGCAAGCAGGTTGAGCCGTGATTGCGGCTTTAGGATACCATTGACCGTGTCAACAAAGAGAATGTTCTCTTTAACAAGATATGCGATCTCCGGTGTAATCACTTCATAACTATAAGACTCTTCATCCAAAAATCTATCGAGAATTTTTGTTACGTTATCATATTTTAATTCAATCTCCTCTTTTTCGAACAAAATCTTCTTGTTCACGATCGTAAGCACCCCTATTCGCTGCTTTATCTCGCCTGTTTTGAGCTTAAGCATACTGCCCACAACATCTTCGATATTCTTTCCACTTCTTTTTTCATTGATCAGCCTAACAAGCGATACCGGTTTTCCACCAACGTAACGCCATGCAATCTCCTTCTCATACTCATCCCACCCATAAGCCTCCAAAAAATCCATCGTCCGTTCGTAATCGAAATCGTCTACCATCAGGTACTTGCATCGCTCAGAGAGCATCGCCTCACTGTAAACCCGCCCTATAAAGAGTGAATCTGATGAGACCGCAAAGACATGACAGAGATGCAATTCCTTTGTCAATCTGATAAACAGATTGAAGAGTTCGTAGATCAGATGTGTATTGATCTTAACGTCACCTATCTTCTGCAACTCATCAATGATCAACACAGGTACCTTATTCTCTGAAATCTCAGTGAAATAATCTTCTAAAAACTCAAAAACATCGTCATAAGTTTTATCTCTAAAAAACAAGTCCAGAACACCCTCGGTTATGGGTATACCAGTGAATTTCAAACTTTTTAGTGATACTTCCGATATTGTCTTTAATATCTCCTTATACTCCTTCTTTTCTCGATCCAACTTGAACAAAGCCCGGACAAAGTCATCATAATTCGATATGAACTTCCCTCTGAGATTTACGTAGAAAACAACATAATCCTCTGGCAATTCTTCGATCAGATGAGTGATCAGCGCAGTTTTTCCGGAGTTTATCGGTCCGTAGACAAAAGTGATCAGGGATGGCTCGGAATCCAGAGTACCCATAATCTCTTTTGTCTCCCCAACTCTATCATGGAATTCAATTCGCCTCATACTCCGCCCTCGTTCCCTCTTGGTCATAATTCTATCCTTCCTACCGCAGCCTTGCGGATCATGAGTGCGTCAAGGAATGTGATGCGCCCGTCATCGTTCACGTCTGCCGCGGGGTTTTGTGCGCCGGTGGCTGCGAGCTGGAGCGCGATTGCGGCGTCGGCGGGGGTGATGGTGCCGTTGTAATTGAGGTCGCCTTTCTGCGATGTATCGCCAGTCCACGGCTGCATGAATGCGAAGCGCAAGCGTAGCAAAGCCGTTGGCAGCGGGAAGCGGTCGGTGCTGGTGCCGCCACCTCCATAATCGCAAAAAGCGTTAGCCATTTCCAGTTTACACATCCTTCATCACATCCCTTATTGCGAGTAGATTCAACTTTGACTGCGGTTTTAGCGTCTTAGAAAGCGGGTCCACGAAGAGGATGTTTTGTTTAACCAGATATCTCTTAGAAACCTCATCCACCTCGTTCATACCGATCTCCTCTCGGGTTACGAACATCTTCAAGGTGGAGACTAATTTTTCGTGGTGCACATCGCAACGTTTGTCGCCTATCGCAATCTCATCTCCCAGCTCCTTGACAAGTTTCAATCGAGTCTCTATTTCACCTGTTCTGAGCATGAACATGCTGCCAATCACATCTTCGATCTTCTTCTCACTTCCTTTTTCATTGATCAGTCTAACAAGTGATACTGGTTTTCCACCAACGGAATGCCATGCAATCTCCTTCTCACGCTCACCCCATCCATAACCCTCCAGAAGATCCATTGTTTGTTTGTAATCGAAATCATCCACCAGCAGATACTTGCATCGTTCTTCCAACATCGCCTCGCTGTAAACGCGTTCAATTGCGAGCGAATCAGACGTTACTGCAAAGACGTGGCACAGATGCAACTCCTTTGTCAGGTCTATGAAAAAATTGAAGAGTTCGTAGATGAGCGGACCATTCACTTTAACATCACCTATCTTTTGCAGTTCATCTAAAACCAACACTGGCTGCTTACCTGAATGCGTAACCCCCTCAAAAAGTTTTATCATATATGAAAAGGCGTTCTTCGGCTTATTATCCTTGAAAACATAATCTATAAACTCCTTCGTTATTGGTATGCCTGTAACCTTTGTCACACCCGAAACCAGTTCCGCAAGCGTCTCCTTCCTCTTCCTCATCGACCCATCCGTCTCCATCTCCATCTCAAACAATGATTCGATAAAATCATCGTAACTCGCTAAAAATTTAGTCCTGAGATTTATGTAGAAGACAACATAATCCTCTGGCAACTGTTCGATCAGATGAGTGATCAGTTCAGTTTTTCCAGAGTTTATCGGTCCGTAGACGAATGTGATCAGTCTCGGTTTCACGCTCAAGATATCCATTATCTCTTTTATTTCCGGTTCCCTGTTGTAAAAGGTTACTTCCATCATATTACGTTCCTCTGTTCGTGGATTGTGGGTTTAATGATATCGCCCATCATAATTCGATCCTTCCAGCCGCAGCCTTGAGGATCATCAGCGCGTCGAGGGATGTGATGCGCCCGTCATCGTTCATGTCTGCCGCGGGGTTTTGTGCGCCGACGGCTGCGAGCTGGAGCGCGATTGCGGCGTCGGCGGGGGTGATCTGGTTGTCGTTGTTGAGGTCGCCTCTGGTGGCA
>JAYEFS010000002.1:0-6536 GCA_034658695.1 Methanobacteriota archaeon
CTGTTTGAGATTATACCCTCGCTCGTGGCTGATTTGTATTGTGAAGAGATGATGTAGATGTTTACGAAACGGCAAAGAAACAGTCCATCGCTTGCATGCGTTTACAATCATAGCGGGAATTGCTGCAAAAATGGCAAGGTTTTGGGATGTGGAACTCACCCGAACATGGAGAGTTTTCATCACCCCAGTATATGGCTGGCTTTCGGAATCTGCTGATGCATAGGTACGGGGATGTTGATAATACGGTTGTTCTTGAGATGATCCAGTCGGAGCTTTCGGACGTGGTAGAAGTTGAGCGGGCGGTTGTGCGGTTTGTGGATGAGGGGTAGTGAGGGTGGTTGGTTGGTGGCGGCTCGGTTGCAGAGTATTAATGCATATTTGTGCAAGTATGGCAATTTAATTTCAATTTAATGCAAGTATTGCGGAATAGCGATAGATTTATATAGGGCGCACACGTCTATTGACTCATGCAGCAGATGATGCTCACGGTCAGACCGACCAGCGATTTTGAGGTGCCAAGCAGCACCGGTTACCAACTTTACTCGGCACTGCTTGCGGTTATGCGTTCATCCAATCCGGAGGCAAGTGGGCGCGTTCACGATTCGGAGATTGGGGCGATTGCGATAAGCGGGCTTTCCGGAACGTTTGGCAGAGCGACAAAGCGCCCCATGAACAAGATACTCCATTCACGGCAGACGTACCGGTTTCACATCGGGATCACTGATCCATCTGAGATTGAGATATTTCAGTCACTGATCCAGCCGCTGATGCTTGAGGGATTAGAAAACCCAACAGGGATTGCACTCAACTTCCAAGATTCCCCCACACCCCACTGGCACGGTCTTAAGCGGATAAAGTTCACTCTGCAGTTGTATGGCACACAGAACACGTGCACCCACGTCCATCCCCAACACACTGGCAAGCAATAGCTTTCAAAATACGCCCATACAAACCGGACAGGGACTTTTCGCTATCGAGCGGAAGCGCACCCTATAGCACATTCACAAATGATATACGTGTGGTTTGGCGTTAGGATTGTGGTGCCAAGATCCTATCTTTGTGGTCAAACACGATGTTGGATACGAAAGCCTGTGGTCGATAAAAGGTTTTTATAGTATGTGCGTGTGCTAGTGGTATGCGGTTAGGAGGCAACTTCACTACTGATAAATATCAGGAAGTTTCCGATCAGTGACCGCAATTATAACAGAGGTGATACAAACGAACATAGAGATAAAGCAACTTGTTTTTGGATTCTTTGTAGCACTTGTGGTGCTCAGTGCACCCATAGGAGGGGCGTACGCAGAAGATGTTACATATAGAGGTATAGTAGTAACAGGATTTCCTGATTTTGACGGTGCAGTGGGCGCAGGAGGTGCCAACGTTCAGATCGATGGAATACTTTCAGATTCAGCAGGTAATCTTGAAATAGGCGATTATGTAACCGCCACTTGGTACATGGTACCCCCGTTCGCTGATATCGACGTCGCTTTAGGGGATAGCGTGGAGATCTGTGGCAGATATCGTGACATTACAGAGATGCCTGAACATTGGTCAAATGTTGGAGAACACTGGACAGATCTGAATACATTAGAAAATTACCTTGTGGAGTTAGATGTCCGGTTCAGTGGAACCGCAATCGAATCTATCGAGGCATCCATGCCCGGTGCCCCATCAGGCTGGGTTGTGCAGGTGGATGAGGTGTTCAGCGGACCACAGCCATGCAGCGATCAATTGAACGTCACTACTGCAGCCGTCGCGCCGCCAGTGGGATACATGGACCCAGATATTGCGGAAGGAGATCAGGTAAGTGTGTATGGACGTTATACTGAGCAGGATGGGTGTGGCGTGAGTTTGATCGGGTCTGAGGATTACTATCTCAGAAGATCAGTTCAGCCCATGGAGGGTGATGTCAATGGTGACGGACATGTCACGATCGGAGATGCAATGCTGATCGCACAGTACACGACACACATCATAACACTCGATGCGGATCAGCTGAAGTGTGCAGACACGACCGACGAGGGCAGTGTCACGATCGGAGATGCTATGCATATCGCACAGTACACGGTAGACCCAACCGGATCACTGGGTGTACTGTTCAAGCCTCTGTGGGAATCACCCGCAGACGACGATATGCTGAAACCCGTGGAGTGATTAAACTGAAAATTATATACGGAGGAATATTATGAACAAAGAAACTTTTTCGAGAATATTGGCTGCAATGACCTTTGTAGCCATAGGGATGACGGTGGCATGTCTACCAGCGGCAGCAGCAACGATCTCAATCGATGATGCGTCCGCAGCTCAGGGCGCCACAACGACCACCCCGATCGGAATAACGCAGTTGACAGAACAACTCGGTGCAGCAACAATCACTATGGCGTATGATTCGGATGTGAAGGTCGTTTCCGTAACTTCAGGCACGATGGGTGATCCTGCTTCGACCAACATCGACAACGCTGAACACAAGACAACAATCTCGTGGTTCAGTACCGCTGGCGTAACCGGTGACCAGACATTCGCATACGTTGAGTTGGAAGCAATCGGTGATTCGGGTGAAGGGAGCCCACTGGATCTCACAGTTGATAGTTTCGTCAGCACGAAGTCTGATACCATAACACACGTTGTTGACAATGGTTGGCTCAGCATTGATGGTAGCGTCGGTGGCGACACCACCATCGAAGATGTGATTCTCGCACTGCAACTCGCAGTCAGGGGCGAATACGATCCGGATCTGGACGCCAACAACGACGGTGTGATCAATTCGCTCGATGCGTTGAAGCTTCTGCAGATGGTAGATGGGAATACATAACCGTGAGAACCCGGGTGCCCGATCTTCGCAGAAACATTGTACCGATGCGGGATACAAGTCCCGCACTCTTTTTTTTGATTCAGGTCACACAAATTCCGATGCCCGAATCATTGAATACCACGAAACAACAAGTTATCACACAGGTGAACCCAGATGACGGTTGGGATCCTAAATTGTGGAGTGTATATACCGCGTTACAGAATCAAGGTCTCTGTGAGATAGCAAGGGCGTGGAATACAGACGCACAGAGCATCGCAGGCAGCATCCGTGTGCAGGAAAAGTCAATTCAGGATATGGACGAGGATACTGCGACGATTGCTGTGGAAACGGCACGAAATGCGGTCAATCGAGCAGAGATTGGGGACACGTAGTCGTTCACTACAGACACGCCCGATTTTTGGCGAAAGGGAAGGCATGCCACGAGCTCGGCACGGAACGTTTATCATGGCTGCTGGTGAAATTTTTCCGCGGCGATCTGAACAGCGACGGAAATGCCACATCAGAAGAATGTCAGGCGAGGTTCAACCGAAACGTTCCGAGAACGGCTGAGACCACCCAAAGACATGATCCAGTCATGCCTTATGCTAACACAGACCAAGAGGAGGAAAACAACGTGAACGGACGAACGAAGCTGAAAATCATTGGGATGAGTGCACTGCTGATGACAGCGCTGCTCTCAGGAGTGGTGTTTGTATCAGCAGTCATTGGGGATGATCCAAAGGATAAAAGTCAGACAATACCGGACGGAGCCACAAACGACATAGAACTTGCATGGAGAGACGATTTGCAGGATATATATCACAGATACAATGTGAGTGAAGATGACGTACTATTCGTAACGAATAAGCCACCTCATTACTTGAATAGGACAATCCTGGATAACTACACCGTAGTTATTGCGACCGAAACAGGTGAATCGCTGTGTAACCTGAAAGAAGGTGAAGATTGCGAAATAGCAATATGCACAGAGGAGCTGTGCATGATCTGGGCGCAGGGAATGAATCTTTCCACTGAGAACCTTATGCAACACAGAGAGGTACTCACAGATGCGCTTTTCAACCGCTTCGGAGGAAAAATATCTGATAGATATGTGGGCATGTCCAAGGATCGAAAAGTGTCTGAAGACACCAAGTTGGTAGCCTACGGGTTCAGAATGTTTCCTAACGGCGTAACAAAAGAGTACAGGGGACATTGTAGTCAGGATCCAAGGGGATACAAAGAAGCAATGAATAAAGCAGATGGGTGGTTCAGTACCCTGGACGAAGAAACTTGTGACGAAGAAGTTTTTCTAAGCATTCAGCACTGGTCTCTTCTAAATACATACGCAGATGATTACACATATCCACCCTACGGAGATTATGGTACGACCACCGACTGGTATTGGGACGATGTAGAGACGGACAGCGACAAGGATTATTTCATGCTACAAAGCAGATTTCGTATAATGCCAGGTTGTCAACAATATGGGACTCATTGGCACAATCGTCGCGGCTACATACATCACGATTGGAAGTACTATGGTTATCCAGGGACCCGTGATCTGTGGGATTCCCAACCACGCGATGGGCGTGTGAAGACCACTACTGTTAGCATAACTCTGTCCGGCATTTCAGTAACCCCGGGCTATGAATTGGATGACCAAAGTGATTATATCCGTGGCGTGGCAAAGTGGGAGGAAAGAATTAAGTCTTATTCCTTAACCGGTGGCGGAAGCACTCTTACTATCAAGCCAAGTTCTGCTATGCATTGTTCGCAGAATGAAGCAAGAACTGGTGAATGGATAGGACTTGCTTACTTCGAATCGAAACCCCAATGGATCAACCTGGGTTTGACTAACTTCTTCGAAACATATACTCCGGGATATCAGGGGTATTCAAATGTTGTCGCGTGGCGACTATCAACAGTCGACCCCGATAGCAGTGACCCTTGCAGCGGACCGGACCATACAAGTACCGACACTGTTACGGTAGACGGTACGTAGGGCGATCTCGAGGCTTAGGACGGAACGTTTATCATGGCTGCTGGTGAGATTCCCGCGGCGATCTGAACGGCGATGGAACGATCATATCAGAAGAATGTCAGGTGAGGTCCAACCGAAACGTTCAGGGAACGGCTGAACCCTGGTGGCCGCCCGAAGACGTGATCCGGTCATGCCTTGTGCTAACGCAAACCATAAGGAGGAAAACAACGTGAACGGAGGAACAAATCTGAAAATAATTGGGATAAGTGCACTGCTGATAGCAGCGCTACTCTCAGGAGTGGTGTTTGTATCATTAGTCAGCGGAGATGGTTCTAAGATATCAGACGGAGCCATAAATGACACAGAACTTGCATGGAGAGGCGATCTGCAGGACCTGTATCATAGATACAACGTGACTGAAAGTGACGTATTGTTCGTAAAGAACGATCGACCTCATTACTTGAATAGGACGATCCTGGATGGCGATACCGTAGTTATTGCGACCGAGACGGGTGAACCACTATGTGAGCTGAAAGAAGGCGAAGATTGCGAAATAGCAATAAGCACAGAGGATCAGTGTATGATCTGGGCGCAGGGAAAGAGCCTGTCTACGAAGGACCTTGTGCGACACAGGAATACACTTACGGATATCTTTTTCAAACGCTCCGGAGAAAAAACGTCTAATAGATATGTGGGTGTGTTTGAGGATGAAAAAGCATCTATAGACGCTAAGCTGGTAGCTTACGGGTTCAGAATATTCCCCGATGGAGTAACAGAAGAGTACAGGGGGTATTGTGATCAGGATTTCAGTGGATATAAAGAAGCAATGGATAAAACAGAGAGATGGTTCAGTGCATCAGACGAAGAAACTTGTGGCAAAAGAGCTTTTGCAAGTGACAAAGGAGTTTTTGCAGACAGTTATCAGGACTGGGTACTCATACATGTTTATTCGAACACTTATTCATGTTCACCCCATGGAAGTTATAGTACGACATGCGAATGTTTCTGGGACAATACAGAAACGGATGACTCCCAAGACTATTTCATGATGAGAACCAAATTCAACATAGTACCTGGCATATATGAAAATATGGATCATTTTCCGGACTGGCGCAATTACCGCGGCTATGTACGTCACACATGGAAGTACTATGACTATCCGGGAACCCGTGAGATGTATGATGCCCAACCAACCGACGAAAGAGGTGAGACTTCTGTCGGCATAACTCTGTCAGCTATTAATGCGGCTTTGACATGGGTGACGTCGATTCCAACATATTTACTGGATGACCAAAGTGATTTGGGTACGGATGTGGCATTGTGGAAAGAAAAATTTAGTCCTTATTCCTCAACTTGTGGCGAGAGCCCGTTTTCAGTCACCCCAGGTTCTACCATGATGTGTTCGCAGAATGAAGCAAGAAGTGGTGACTGGATAGGACTTGCTTTCTTTGATACGAAACCCGTCTGGATCATATATGGACCGGAGTTTTCTAAAGAGTATTCTCCAGGATACGTGGGCGGTCCAGTTTCCGTCAGGTGGACTGGCTCAGAGTATACGGGCACCGATGGCATGGAAGGCGATGTCAATGGTAATGGGCATGTCACGATCGGAGATGCGATGTTGATCGCACAGCACACGACACATATCATAACACTCGATGCGGATCAGTTGAAGCGTGCGGACACGACCGACGAGGGCAGTGTCACGATCGGAGATGCTATGCATATCTCACAGTACACAGTAGACCCAACTGGATCACTGGG
>JAYEFS010000003.1:0-6525 GCA_034658695.1 Methanobacteriota archaeon
GTCTCTGCGCCTTTGCGTTAAATCAGAGAAACGCCAAGACGCCAAGACGCGAAGGATGAATAAGTCTCTTCCGACATCTTTTGAAAACCACAGAATCCACCAGAGTCAGGATTTTTGTTCTTTGCGTTCTCTTTCCAATTTAACAAAGAGGCGAGAGAGACGCGAAAGATATCGTTAACACACGTCTCCACGTCTTTCGTGCTGTTGCACATCCAACTGACTATTACACTTTTTCGATTCGGAAGTGTTTCCCTGGCATCCGGAAACTCACAATCACTGCAGATACAGGGCACCCGACCGCTTGACCAGTTCATCACAGACAACGTCCGGTTCTCCATCCATTATGTACTCGCCATCATCAATTAGAATTGCGTGGTGCGAGACCTCCTTCACAAAATCAAGATGGTGGCTGATCAGAAGAATCGTCGTCCCGAACTGCTCATTGATCCGCTTCAGCGAGTTTGTGACATCGCGCAGCGTGATCGGATCCAGATCGCCGAACGGCTCATCTAGGAGCAGGATATCCGGGTGGGGTGCAAGCGTGATTGCGAGCATCGCCCGCACCTTTTCGCCGCCTGACAACTCCTGGGGGTACTTGTCCAGCACATCCATCGGGAGATCGAGAGCGCCGAAGATCGGTTCAGCGTACTTCACGGTTTCTGTGTGTGGAAAACGCGGGAAGAGCTCGCCGAAGATCTCCGGAGAATAGCCGAGCGATTCGAGTTTCTCCTTTGCATCGGTTCCCGGCATATCCACGAGCTGATAAATTATATCAAGCACGTTCTCTGTTATGCCAAGCTTTTCCGCCCGTTCCCGTGCATCCTCTACCACCTGCTGCCCTTTCACGCCGAGTTTGAATGCGAGCTGGTCAAGGATTATCTCATGGGGGCTCAATGCAAACTCCTGGAACATGATTCCGATTCTCCTTCTGATCTCCATCCGCTTCTTGTGGTACGCGCTCATGAGCACCCATTCGCCTTCATGTCGATAAAGCACCTCTCCCTTCTTTGGAAACAGGAAACCGGACAACATCTTCCAGAGAACCGTCTTCCCTGCGCCGCTTGGACCTACGATCGATGTGATCTCCCCCTTGTTTATCGCGAAGTTGAGCGAGTTAAAACTCAGCGTCTCTCCTCCGACTGATATGAGATAGAACCTGTGTGAGACATCCTTCAATTGTATGATCGGCTCCCTTTTGTCAGGGATTATTTTTGGCAGAGGGGTCGGTTCAGGCATATTTTTCAGAAATTCTCCGAGTACGTACTCGGGATCGCCTTCATCGATCACTTTACCGTCATCGATCCATATCAACCGATCCACAAGGTACTTGTGAACCTCGGGAAGGTGTGATGCGCAGAGCATGGTCAGCCCCGTTTCCTTGTTCACGTTCTTCAGCGTGTCGAGAACTTCCTGCTTGGTCCGGGGGCACGCCATCGTCGCTGGTTCGTCGAGCAGGAGTATCTTCGGCTTCTTTGCAAGCTGCCTCGCTATGATCACCCGCTGTTTCTCGCCCCCGCTCAGGACGTAATCCACATGCCATGCCTTGTCCTCCATACCAACCATTTTGACGTATCGCATCGCCTCTTCTTCCATTGAGTCATAATCAGGCAGGTCTTTTGGAGGAATTCCCTCGTAGCCGATTCTGAGCGAATATATCTTCCTGAGAACATCGTTCACCACGTAATCCGACCACAACGCAAACGACCGCTGGAGATGTATCGCCGTATTCTTTTTGAGTTCTGAAGAAGCTTCTTTACCGGAGTCTGGCGTGACCTTGAGCTCATCCAGCCTCAGTTCTCCTTCGTTGAACGTCTCAAACCCGCGGATGATATTTAAAAGCGTGCTCTTTCCGCCGCCGCTGCGCCCTATCAGACCAACGATCTCCCCCTCATCAACGTTGAAACTGACTCCATCGAGCGCTCTCTTTGTCTCTGATCCGATACTGTAATCCTTTACGAGATTCTTAATTTCCAACATTGTTGTCATGTGTGTCGATAGCCTCCGGATGTTATGTGCGTAATATCTATGGTAAACCATTACGTTAGCAGGACGTGTATTTAACGTTTGGATTATTGTGGGGTGTGTTATTGATTGTGGCTGCTTGATTCGGATGCGGATCTGTGGGGTTGTGGCATTAGGTCAAATTAATAGTCATTCGAACAAACCATCCAACCAATGCGCACAATCACAGTTGTCACCAGAGGTAAGTATGGGGAGCGTGCGATTCTGACGATTGAGGAGAAGACTGACTTTGTGGTGACCCGGATCTCTGTTCCGGAAGTTTTGCCTGAGTTTATCGAAGATACAAAACCGTACACAGAGAATACGAGCATCTCCTCAGGCGTCCCACCCGATCTTGTGATCATATTCGCGCTTCACCCGGACCTTACGCCCGCATTCGCAGCCTGCGCGGCAGAATCGGGCGCGGGCGCGGTAATCGTCTCTGGAAGCGACACAGCCGAACTGCGAAAGATCGCTGAGCGGTACCGGGTACACATCCACACAGACGAGATATGCTGCTCGCTTCTGCCATGTGGGGATCGGGTAATCGATGAATTCGCAAGCGTTCTCGGAAGACCCCACTTTAAGATAGCGGTTGCGGACGGGGTCATCAGGGATGTGCGCGTCATCAGAGGGTCGCCGTGCGGCGCAAGCTGGTGGGCAGCCTCGCAACTGATCGGAACTCCGGTTGCAGATGCACCGGGAAGAGCCGGGCTCCTCGTGCAGCAATACCCATGCCGCGCCGTGCGCGGTACGCGTGGCGGGATTCACAGGTCAGCAGAGCTTCACAAGAAGGCAGTCGAGGAGGCGCTGGCAGATGTCGATATCTGCGGTGTCTGATGGGTCAGCGGCAGCGCAAGCGCTCTCAGAAGGCAATGAGCAAAAAAATCATCAGTGTGGGTACACACTCAAAAGTGTGTGGATATCCGCATACAAAACCACGAGATTAACACAGAAATCTTGTGGAAATCAGTGGGATCTTGTGGTTCCTACGGTCTCCACCATATCGTATTGAGCACGTTCTGGCGCGGCAATCACATACCTACGATCTCCCGCATAAACCGGCTCTTGATCTCCGCGGGCGTTAAATCGATGATCGGTACATTCGCGTTCCCCACAGCTGTTCTAACGACAATCACACCGGATTCGTGCACGCCGGATCGCAGTGCATCCATTGTCGAGACCTTTCGCACGTTGTGCACACCTGCCCCGGACGCAATCGCTGCCAGATCGGTCTCCTGCGCTGTTGCGGTAGATTGGCATCCGGTCGATCCATAACACTGGTTATCCAGGACGATTAGCAGATAGTTTTCGGGCGCATGGTTTGCGATTGTTGCAAGCGAGCCCAGGTTCATCAGAAGCGAGCCGTCGCCATCGAGAACCACGACCTTGCGCGGCTGCGCCAGTGCCAACCCAAGCCCGATCGACGATGCGAGCCCCATTGAGCCAAGCATGTAAAAATGCGTCCTTTTGTCGTTTGATGTGTATAGTTCCCTGCTCGGATATCCGATATTGCAGATCACAAGCTCATCAGTCAGTTCTGCAGCGATTGCCTCAATTGCCGATATGCGCGTAATCACAGTGATGTAATCGAGCTTATGGTATATATTTATACATCCGAAGCCACCATCACATCCTCATGCCATGCGTTGTTGGAATTGATCCCGGCACAAAGAGCTTCGATCTCCTCGGGCTGGACTGCGATTGCGACGAGATCGTGCTTGACGTATCGATACCCACAAAACAGATCGCAGCAGACCCTGAATCGGTGATCGATAAGCTGGAGCGGCTTGACCCGGATCTCATAGTCGGACCCTCCGGGTACGGTATACCTGTCAAGAAAATCTCAGATGTATCACCCATAGACATTTTTCTGATGTCGCTCGTCTCAAAAGGCGATAAAAAATCGATACTCGGAATGCGCGGGTTAATCGAGACGCTCAAGAGACATAATCTTCCGGTCTATTTCATCCCGGGGGTCATACACCTGCCAACGGTTCCATCGTATCGAAAGATTAACAGAATCGACATGGGCACCCCTGACAAGCTCTGCTCGTGTGCGCTCGCAGTTCGGGATCAGGCAACAAGGCGCAACATCGATTATAACCGGACGTCACTTGTATTGCTGGAGATTGGTTTTGCGCACACCGCTGCAATCGCTGTTGATTTAGGAAGGGTTGTGGACGGCATCGGTGGGAGCAGTGGCGGAATTGGCTTCCTTTCGATGGGCGCGATGGACTCTGAACTTGCATACATGCTCCGAGGGTTTTCCAAAGAGTTTGTAACAAGCAGGGGTGCACGAACGCTTGCCGGAAGCAAGATCGCACCGGAAGAACTTGTGCTGCACGATTATGCGTGGCGTGCATTCGCGGAGGGCGCAGTCAAGAATGTTTGCGCACTCGTAGCAACGCTTGCGCCGGAAGAGGTGCTGCTCTCTGGCAGATTGTCAAAGATTCCGGAGATTGCGAAGGACTTGACCGAACGACTGGAGATGATTGCGCCGGTTCGGTTGGTGAATGGGTTAAACGGCGTAAGGACTGCGAAGGAATCTGCGCAGGGCGCTGCGTTGATCGCGAGTGGGCTTGCACACGGGCGCTACGAGAGCCTCGTAGAGACGATGTGTATCACTGAAGCGCGTGGCACTGTCCTCGATTATACAACTCTGGATACTCAGCAGTAGCACGATTGTGACATAATCGTGACATCACAATAGCACACCATTCACAATCCTCTATATATCAGTGTCACTCCAACCTATCTTTTACCACGAGTATTTTGACAGTAGAAATCCGCTCGCGTGGGACAACACAATGGGGTAACAAAGGCGTGGGCGCAGCCCGGAAATCGGGCTGCGTTATCATAATTTACAGGAGTAACGACTATGGCAATGCTGAACAGATGTCCGAAATGCAACTCTGAACTGGAACTGGTAGCAGATATGCAGATATGCTACCGATGTGATTACTGGACTCGGAGGGGGACGGCTCGACTTGATTTTGTGCTCTTTGATATGTAGACGGGAACAGAGCATGGGACCTGACTTGGGGGGAAGAGTGCGGAACGCGAGTTCTGCCCTAACAACTAAATACGGGAAGCATGAAATACGGCATGCATGCTCCGCATAATCTTTCTGGGAACGGGTGGCTCACTTCCGACGCCGCATAGGAACCCATCTGCCGTTTTGATCAACCGCGAAGGCGAACTCTTACTCTTTGATTGTGGCGAAGGGACCCAGCGGCAGATGATGCGTGCGAAGACAGGGATGATGAAGCTCTCGTCAATCTTTATCACACATCTGCATGCCGACCACATCCTCGGCATACCCGGACTGATTCAGACCATGTCATTCCACGGGCGGGAGAAGCCGCTCTGCATATATGTGCCAGAGAGGTCAGAGGAGCAGATCAAATACCTGACACAAATCGGATACACCAGACCCGGGTTCGAGGTACGGATTACAGAACTCTCGCCTGGCGATGTAGTCGAGCGGGATGAGTACGATGTCATAGCCATCAGAACCGAACACAATATACCATCGATCGGATATGCGCTCTCTGAAAATCAGCGAATAGGCAGGTTCAACCGCGAGCGAGCAGTCGAACTGGGGGTTCCACCGGGACCGCTCTTCTCCAGATTGCAGCATGGCGAGAGCATTACCGTGGACGGGAGGATGGTGCACCCCGGTGATGTGCTCGGCAGTCCCAGACCCGGGCGGTGCATCGTCTATACCGGGGACACCAGACCAACCGATGAGGTGCTTGAGGCGAGCCGTGGCGCAGATCTACTGATCCATGACAGTAGCCTGACGCACGATCTCATCGATTGGGCGCATGAGACGATGCATTCCACAGCAAGAGAGGCTGCACTCCTTGCAAAGGAGGCAGAAGTGCGGGAACTGATACTGACGCACATCAGCTCCAGATATGCGGATCCGACACCGATATTGGAGGATGCCGAGAAGGTATTTGACCGGGTGCGGGTTGCAAGGGATCTTCTTGAGATTGAGATTCCGTACCGCGACTCGTGAATCCGTACGTGTTTAGCCGACGTGAATCTATAATCCATCTGCGTATGTGTTCGGTTAAGACTCAACCGGATGCCGCAAACAGGAACGTTCCGATAACATTGGGCACTACGGAGATCGCTTGCGGTGTTTAACCGAACACAGATGAATCCATCTGTGTTTCATTGGCAGGATCCCCTGTAAAAATGGGATGAATCACGAAATGATTTTGATTATCCGGTAGTCTGCGTTACAACCATCGTGCCGATGAATGAAGTGGGTGAGAAGTAGGCTGATGAAAAAGATGTGTATACCCGCACTGAATCGGTCCTGTTTTTGTTTCGTTTAGGTATTTGATGCAAAAAGCCCGATTCTGATGGATTCTGTGGTTTCTAATCTTTGCGCCCTTGCGTCATCGCGTCTTTGCGTTCCTCTGATCTAACGCAAGGTCGCAAAGGTGAGAGAGACGCAAAGTTGAGAGAGATACGCCCGCGTTTTTTCACATACGCGAGGGAACTACC
>JAYEFS010000004.1:0-6514 GCA_034658695.1 Methanobacteriota archaeon
GAAACCTGGACCGCTCTTCCCTGATGAACTACCTTATGGAAGACGCACCCCATCGATGAGGGTGCCGCCGGGAGAGGCGTATGTGCCAATCGAGGACCCGCGAGGCGAGATGGCGATGTACATCGTGAGCGACGGCACAGACAAGCCGTATCGCGTCAAGATCAGAGGACCGGCTTTTGCCCTGATGCAGGGGCTGCCACCGATGCTTGAGAACGTATATATCGCAGACGTTCCCGCAATTGCTGCGTCGATGGACTCGTGCAACAGTGAGGCTGACCGGTAGGAGGCGCTAAGACATGTTAGAAGAACAAATGAAAATTCTAATTGATGTTTTATACACAATATTCGGAAACGACTACTGGTGGGGTCCATGGATTAGAGGAGTTGTTGGACTCTGCGCAATGGGCGGGATCATGGTCTCTGCAATGTTTGCTGTGTGGCTTGAGCGAAAGTACGCAAGCGACATTCAGTCCAGAATCGGACCGAACCGCGTCGGCGGAAGGTATGGTCTGCTCCAGCTCATCGCTGATGCGATCAAGCTCTTCACAAAAGAGGACATAAAACCGGACAAGGTTGACGGTCCTGTCTGGGCTGCCGCGCCGATACTGATGTTCGGGTCAGCACTCATGATGATAATTGCAATCCCGTTTGGGGCGTTCATCTTCAACGGAACAGTTTATCCGCTTGCAGTCACGCAATTTGACATCAGCATCCTATATCTCGAGGCAGTATCCGCGATCGGTATCATCGGAATATTCATGGCAGGATGGGGCTCAAACAACAAGTTCGCAGTGATTGCCGCATTCCGAAACATCGCTCGCATGATCGGATACGAGGTTGCACTGGGGCTCACGATCATAAGCGTTGTGATCGTAACAGGCTCACTCAACATCGTTGATATCGTTGAGGCACAATCAACAGTTGTCTGGTTCGCATTCGCAATGCCCCTTGGTTTTGTGATCTTCGGAGTATCGCTGATTGCGGATATGGGACGTGTGCCATTCGATCAGAACGAGGCAGAGGAGGAACTGATCGCAGGATGGGGTACCGAGTACAGCGGCATGAGATTCGGACTTGCGTATTTTGCCGAATACATCCACATGGTGCTTGGATCGTGTATCGCGGTTTTGATCTTCCTTGGAGGCTGGAATATTCCCGGGTTCCTCGTTGACTTGCACATCCCGCTCTTCGGACTGCTGCCAGCCGTGGTATTCCTGGCGAAATGGGTGCTGGTTATGATGTTTGTCATCATGATCAGATGGGCTCTTCCGAGAATCAGGATCGATCAGGTCACATCGATTGGGTGGAAGGTTCTTTTGCCACTTGCTATGGTGAATCTGGCATGGTCTGTGTTTATAGGGCTGGTATTCTGGTAAGGTGATATCATGGTTCTGAAAAACTTTGAGGAAATGGTAAAGAACACATTCAGACCGAGTGTGACAAGGCTCTGTCCGGAAGTTCCGACCGAGGTATCGGATCGATACCGGGGCATGCACAAACTCGACCGAGATAAGTGCATCGGCTGTGGTATCTGTGCTAGCACCTGCCCGACACGTGCGATTCGGATTGTGAGGCACGGACGCTGGTTCCCGATGATCGATTTCGGACACTGCATGTTCTGCGGACTCTGCGTGGATCAATGCCCGAATGACGCGCTTACGATGACGAAAGAGTATGCGGAGGCAATATCGCCTGACCGGTACGCGCTCATATACGGTCCTGCGCAGTTGATGGGCGAGGAGGATTGACAATGCAATCGAAAATGAAACCAATAGACTACGTAGTAGAGATTATCGGCTTCGGGCTCGTGGCACTGCTACTGATTCTCTCAATGATATAAGGGTGATATAAATGACATTTGGAGAGAGTTTTGAAATGATTGTCTTTGCTGCGCTTGCGGTAGTACTGATATTCACGGCGATTATGGTGGTCGCATCAAAGGAGATCGTGCACAGTGCACTGTATCTTCTCGGGGCGTTCGCCGCAGTAGCTATGATCTACGTCCTGAGCAACGCGGCATTCATCGGCATCGTCCAGGTATTTGTGTATATCGGAGCTATTGGTATACTGATAATATTCGCGGTGATGCTGACCACACGAGAGGTAGGAGGGTGAGGTGATCTCAAATGATCAGTAAAATACTAAATGCGGTCGTGGCGCTGCTGTTCTTTGCGGTTGTCGCCATGTCGGCAGTGGGAACAGACTGGTTTTCCACGCCACTCACACTCGTCGCGAATGATTCTTCGGGAATCGTCCACATAGGAACAATGATGTTCACGACGTATGTGGTTGCCTTTGAGGTGCTTGCACTCGTGCTTCTCGCTGCACTGATCGGAGGAATTTACCTCGCAAAAGAGGATGAGGAGGAGGTAACAACATGATTCCACTGACATATTACCTGCTACTGGCAGGTGCGCTATTTGCAATTGGCGCTTACGGCATCATGACGCTCAGTAACGGTATCAGGCTGTTGATGTGCGTTGAATTGATGCTCAACAGCGCTAACATGAACCTGATCGCATTCTCGACACACATCAACGATGCATCGGGTCAGGTCTTTGCGCTGTTTTCAATCGCACTTGCGGCGGCTGAAGCGGCAGTTGGTTTCGCGATCATTCTGATGGTCTACCGGCTGCGTGCAGAGATCGATATCGAGAACATGAATCTTCTGAGGTGGTAATGATGGATCCAACTACAATAGATTTCAGACTGTATGCACACTGGATCGTCATACTGCCGATGCTTGGATTCCTTCTCGAACTACTCATCGGAAAGTACTGGTGGCGTAAAGGCGGCATGTTTGCGACGCTCTCGATCTTCGGTTCGATGATAATCTCGTACGGCTGTCTCTACAACATCTATGTTCAGGGGATGCCATTCTACGAGTACTCATGGCCCTGGTTCTATGATGGGATCGTCGCGGGATTCACAATAGACCCGCTATCGCTTGCGATGCTCTGTATGGTGTCGTTCGTCTCGTTCTTTATCCACTTCTATGCTATCGGATACATGGCGCATGACTGTGCAAAGAACGTCTACTTCGCGGAGACCGCACTCTTCACAGGAAGCATGTTCGGACTGGTACTGGCAAACAACCTGCTCCAGCTCTTCATCTTCTGGGAGATGGTCGGTGTCTGTTCGTATCTCTTGATCGGATTCTGGTGGCACAGACCAGAGGCGGCAGCGGCTGGAAAGAAGGCATGGATGTCATGTTCGGTAGGAGACTGTCTCTTCCTCCTGGGGATTGCGATCATGTTCACGCTCATGGTTGGAATCGATGGTGTGACAGAGCCAATCTCGTTTAACCAGATATTCCAGAACCTTGGAGCGCTCCACAATGTAGAACCGATCTTTGGCATACCAGCACTCACCGTAATCTGCCTACTCTTTATGTGCGGTGTGCTTGGCAAGAGTGCAGGTTTCCCGCTTCATGTCTGGATTCCTGATGCGATGGAAGGTCCGACGACTGTGTCCGCACTGATTCACGCTGCAACGATGGTTACGGCAGGTGTCTACCTGATTGCACGGGCATTCCCGATATTTCTGGCTGCACCAAACGCACTCATGGTTGTTGCATTCATGGGAGCCTTCACTGCGCTCTATGCATCAACACTCGGACTCGTGGTAAACGATCTGAAGCGGATATTCGCATACTCAACGATCAGCCAGCTCGGCTACATGATTGCGATACTCGGCTGCGGTGCGGTACTTGGAGTTGCTTCGGTTGCTTACGCACTCTTCCACCTTGTTGCACACGCATTCTTCAAGGCGCTGCTCTTTCTTTCGTCCGGTTCTGTTCTGCACGGAACCAGCAACACGAGAGACATAAAAGAGATGGGAGGCTTACTCAAGGGGATGCCATGGACCGGTTATGCGATGCTCGCTGGTGCGCTTGCACTGATTGCGTTTCCGATGACTGCCGGATACTACAGCAAGGACCGGATCATCGAGGAGGCGTATCTCTACGCAACGGTACATCACCCGGGACCGCTTGGATACCTGCCATGGATATTCCTTGTACTTGGTGTAATCCTGACAGCCACATACACATTCAGGGCATGGTACCTTGCAATGACTGGTGATCCAAAGAGCCATCTTGCAGTGCACCCGCACGAATGTGACTGGTGGATGAGAACGACACTCATTGTGCTCTCGGTCTTTGCACTGGGACTTGGAATTATGACCGGAGGCGGCGTAAAATTCTGGCACTTCCTCGAGGAGACGTTCGTTACAGAAACGCAGACCGCGACTGGCGCATATCCCGGACTCGATATGCATGAGATCGCACATCTCGGAGGAAACCACCTGCTTGAACACGGAGTTCACCACCACATACCAGCGGCTGTGATCTACCTGCCGCTTCTCTTGATGATCGCAGGACTCACAATCGCGACAATGATCTACTACAAGAACCGTGTCGATGTCAGCAAATACATCAAGAAGGACAACCCGCTCTACCAGATTCTATGGAACAAGTACTACCTCGATTACCTATTCAAGGACATAATAGCAGAGAAGATCATAATGACGGTCTTCACATTCTGGGATGTGCTCGACAGGTACGTAATCGACGGTGTCGTCAATCTACTGAGCTGGATTACGATCCAGTCAGGACAGGTTAGCAGGAAACTTCAGACCGGTGTTGTGCAGAACTACGCAACAGCGGTTATCTTCGGAGTGAGTCTGCTTGTGATTCTGGTCATGATGCTCAGAGGAGGTGCATGATATGGGGCTGATAACGATCCTCATGCTGGTACTCCTCATTGGAGCGATACTGTCCCTCTTAACAAAGACCACAGCACAGGCAAGAGGCGTTGCACTCGTATCATCGTTCTCCGCGCTCATAATCTCGATATTGATGTATCTTGCTTATGATGCGAACTTCGATACGGTTACGCATTATGCGTTTGAGGAATCCGGAACATGGATGCCATCAATCGGCATCGGCTACCACGTCGGTGTGGATGGTATCAGTCTTCCGATGGTGCTTTTGGCAACGATCGTCTGCGCTCTCTGTGCAGTATTCTCGTGGACCGAGAGCAAGAGACCAAACCAGTTCTTCGCACTCCTCCTCTTAATGGACCTGACATTGATCGGCGTATTTGTGTCGCTGGACTTCTTCATGTTCTACGTATTCTGGGAACTCACACTCCTTCCGATGTTCTTCTTGATCGGGATATGGGGCGGACCCAGAAAGGACTACTCAGCGATCAAGTTCCTGATTTACACGCATATCGCAAGCGTTCTGATGATGCTCGGGATCTTTGCGCTGTACTACTTCAATGGAGCAGCCTCCGGGACGTACACATTCGATATCCCGATACTGCTCGAAGCATACAGAACAGGCGCACTCGGTTCGATTAGCCAGTTCTGGCTCGACTTCATCTTCGTAACAATCATGTTCGGATTCATAGTGAAGATGCCGTCTGTCCCATTCCACACATGGCTTCCTGATGCACACGTCGAGGCACCAACGATCGGAAGTATCATTCTGGCAGGCGTGCTGCTGAAGATGGGCGGCTACGGACTCTTCAGGGTATTGTTGCCGATGATGAACGTTGCGTCCATGTGGTTCATCTACCTGATCGCGTTATTCGGACTTATGAGCATTATCTACAGTCCGTTTGGTGCGCTTGCACAGAAGGACTTGAAGAAGCTTGTTGCGTTCTCGAGTATCGGGCATATGGGATTCATCTCACTCGGCGTTGCCGCAAGCGCTCTTGCTGGAATGGATCCAGCCAGAATCGTGGCGCACACAGGCGCAATGTTCCAGATGTTCTCACACGGGATCATCACGTGCGTGCTCTTCGGCTGCTGCGGTGTGATTGAACACCACACCCACACAAGGATCATCGATGACCTTGGCGGACTCACCAAGAAGATGCCAAAGCTGGCAATCCTCATGGTTGCAGCATTCTTTGCGTCACTGGGTCTACCGCTTTGCAGTGGATTTGTGGCAGAGTTCGGGATACTTTCGGGAAGCTATGGCACGATGCCAATCTTCGTGGCACTTGCAGCGATCTCCATTCCGTTTACTGCCGGCTACCATCTATGGGCTGTGCAGCGAACGATGTTTGGTCCGTACAACGAGTACCTCGGAGACATCAAGGAGATCAAGTGGTTTGAGTTCTTACCGCTCGCAATCTGGGTGATCATCTTTGTGATACTCGGCATATACCCGGCGCCGATTATAGACATGATGCACAACACCGCGGACTACTTCATAACAAGTGGTAATGTTCTGCCAATAGGCGGAATTCATGTACCGCCAGGGGGTGCATTCCCATGGTAGGCTATACAGCACTACTTCCTGAAGGACTCCTTCTCGCAACAGCGGTGATAGTACTGCTCGCAGGACTTGTAGTCTCGCAGAAGAAGATTCTCGGATACGTCACGCTTGTGGGACTGCTTGCATCGCTCGTGCTTGTCTTAAAAGACTGGAACCTGACCGCCACATACGAGGACCCCTACGATTAAGAACATCGCGTTGAAGATCTGCGAGAACGGATCAACC
>JAYEFS010000005.1:0-6488 GCA_034658695.1 Methanobacteriota archaeon
CTGCTTGAGTTCGGATATCAACTGGGTGACGATATCCTCCTCAGTAATATTCTCTATGTCGATCTCTGTTCCACCGAACCCGAAGAGCGAGCCCACCAGTGCGCTGAGCATCTTCAATTTCTCAAAGAAACCCATCTTGCCGATGAATCGCTGGAGCGTCACGTTGATGTCCCGGTCAACGAGAGCAATCTCGAGTCCAAGCCCCTCTGCGGCATCGATCGCCGCTATCATCTCGGAACCCGGTTTTACATCCATCTCTGATCCGATCTTGTTCTGCATGTATGCGAGAAGGGAATGGACCAGAAAGAGGGTCATGTTGCCGCCTTTCAGGATGTCTTTTGCTGATAGGTCACTGGTTTCACCTTTCAACGCGGCAAATCTGCCGGGACATAGTTCGATTGCAACAATATCAGGGCGCTCCCTGGCTATTGTCTCTTTCACCTCTTCGACGCTCTTGTTTGAGACGTGCGCTGTTCCGATGAGTATGATCTCTGGTTTCGATTTTGGCTCAGGCTCGCTTGCGTAATCGCTGTACGTGAAGTTGTATTGTGGCGAGGTCTGGTCGTTCATCGGATTTTTCAGCCACCCCTAATCTCTGCGAGGATCTCTTCCGCCCTCGCCTGCCGCACCACGCCCCCTTCCACCATGGTTGCGGCGACCCTGTCGATCATCTCGCCTTCCGCGCCCGCCATGATCGCGACGTTGCGGGCGTGAAGCGACATGTGCCCGCGCTGGATGCCTTCAGTTGTAAGCGCAAGGAGCGCAGCCAGATTCTGCGCCAGCCCGACCGCAGCGGCAATCTCAGCGAGTTCCCTCGCAGTCGTAACCCCTGTGATTTTCAGAGCGGTTTTCGCAACCGGGTTGGACGATGTTGCGCCGCCAACGATCCCCATTGCCAGCGGAAGCTCTATATCTCCATTGAGATCCCCGTTCTCATCTTTTGTCCATTTTATTAGCGGTTTGTAGCCAGACATGGCAGCATAAGCGTGTGCGCCGGATTCCACGGCTCTGAAATCGTTTCCGGTTGCGATGACGACAGAATCAATGCCGTTCATGATGCCTTTATTGTATGTTGCGCACCGGTAAGGATCAGCGTCTGCGAATGCGTACGCCTTCACGATATCGTCGACGACACATTCTCCTCCGAGTGTGTCTCTGTCAAAGACGGCGTGCGCCCGCGAGAGACGGTGCGTTGCGAGATTCGAGATGATCCGCAGGAGCACTCGCCCATTCCCAGCACAACACTCACTAATTATCGGCGTAACAGCTTCTGCCATCGTGTTGACCGCATTTGCGCCCATCGCATCCCTGCAATCGACAAGGAGGTGCACGATAACCATCGTTTCGCAGTCGGTCTCGAGAACCCTCACCTCTAGATCCTTTGCCCCGCCCCCGAGCTTGACTAACATCGGATCCTGCTCGTTCGCCTTCTCGAGAATCTCATCCTTTCGATAAGAGATCTTCTGCAGGACCATCTCAATGTACTTCACATCCACGATCTGTATCTGTCCGATCATCACAGGTTCATCGCTCGATGTGTGAAAACCGCCCTTCACTCTGGCGATTTTTGCGATATTTGATGCGGCAGCAACGACGCTCGGCTCCTCGAGAGCCATCGGGATGAGATAGTCCTTTCCGTTTATCCGGAAGTTGGTTGCGATTCCCAACGGGAGGGAGATTGTGCTTATGACGTTCTCAATCATCCGGTCTGCCTGCTCGATATCTAGTCCTGCGGTCAATTGTGAAACGTCGGAATCGGTAAGATCGGCAAAGTCTTTGACGATTCTGAGCCGTTCCTCCGGCGTAAGTTTGTAGAATCCTGAAAGTCTGGATGTTTTTTCTGTCATGATGCTATATGATACGTCCGGACATTTTAAAACTTCGCTTTCTGAAGATTCTGCATGACCTAATTTGATCGGCGATGGGGTGAATCCGGAAGTGCCGCAAGCGCACCAGACATAATCCCGGTCACTGTCTTCATTTACTAACTCCGCCGCCGCGCCAAATAGACTGCAGCGATGCCTGCAATCGCGAAGAGTGCGCCAAAGCCAGGACACTTCTTCTTTGTCTGTGTTTCTACTGCTTCTATTTCTAGGGTGGCATCGGTTACTTTGTCTGTTGCGCCACCCTCTCCGGGAGCGCGGGTTGCGGTTACTTCAGCTTCAGCAGGCATTGGTTGTGCCCCCGTCGATGCCTCCGTCTCTGTCGCATCCTCCCCCACACCCTCCCACGCCCCTTCGTATGCTTCGGTGGTTGCTTCGCTGATCCTATTGATCACTGGCACCTCCACAAATAGCGAGGTATACGGAGTTACAAACCCAAACTCCAGTGACCGGTTAGTAATCTCAGACACAAGCGCATCAGTCTCGCCTTCGACGACCATCCGGTTCATCAGTTCCCTTATCTTCGTGTACGCCCATAGTTTCGGAACAAAGCTGTTCTTGGGTCGTGAAACAACGGAAAACGTCTCGTCAAAGCTGCGGCTGCCCGTGCGTGTGACTGCGTCGATTGTTGAGTCAATGCTTCCGCTTCCTGTGCCTGCCGAGTACCTGGCGAGTATTATTGCGTCAGATCCTGCAAAGAGCGTGTCATAGCCGGTGTTCACGATATCGGATGAACCGGAGTATGAGAAGTCCATGTCAGTTATCACAGGTGTTGATATCGTCTCATAGAACTTGTTCATCCCGACTTCAGCGTCTTTTTCCGGGTAGAACTGTTCTGCCACCCCACAGTTTTCAAGAGAGAGCGCTCTCAGGAAGTCGTAGTTCGCCTCATCGTCGATTCCGAACGCGATTGTGAATATGGACACTTCAGCCCCGTTTGCGGCTTTTACGTTATCCCGGATCACGTAAGGCGATGTCACGCCATTTGTGGGCTCTCCATCGGTGAGAAACACGATGATCGGGACCCGCTCCAAATCCGGATCGAACATGCCGAGTGCAGTCAGCAGCGCCTCATTGATGTTTGTGCCACCTTTTGCGTCGAGCGCGGCAACAAAGTTCGCTGCCTCTGCCTTTGTTTGTGTGTTTGCTTCCATGAGCGTGTCCCGAAACACCATAACATCACTATCAAAGAAGATTATGTTGAAGTGATCATCAGGCGGAAGATCAGCGATTATGTCTGTGAAGACCCGCTTCACCTGCGCGATCTTATCACCCCTCATCGAGCCGGATTTGTCGATCACAAAGATGATATCCGTATCAAGGGCGGTGGTCCCGAGTTCTTCGACTGATGGCGAGAAGATGTGCATCAGGTAACCCTGCCCGCCGGTTTCGTAGAAGAGCATCTCTCCGTTCAAAGACGTGCTGTCGGTTGTGAAGACGACCCGGAGGTCTCTGTCAGGAAGCGTCTTCGCACTGTATGTGACCCGTGCTTCTGTTGCAGAGGTGTATTCTGTGCCCGCCCCCTCAAATCCAGGGGTTTCCAGCGAGATGATCCGGTTCACTGATGCGACTGTGATGTTTACGGAGAGCGCAGGCACGCTGTGCGCCACATCGGTCTCTCGCAGCGACAGCACGTACTCGTACTCGCCAAGCGTCTTTTTAACAGGCTGCTCGTAAGTCAGACGAACGATGATACTCTGGTGAGGCTCAAAACTCAAGGAATATGAGAATATGTTCTCCTTCTTTGTCTTTAAGACGCCAGCCGTTCTTCCTTCCGAGACCGCCGCCTCAAACCGCTCATCTGCCTCTTTCTTAGGGAGCACGTCTGCTTCGTACTCGATTCCGTCGATAAAGAGGCTGAAGCCTGAGATGAATGCGGAATCGGGGACCAGGAACCTGAACTCGTCGTCTGTTGCGCCGTCGTGTGGGTTTGTGAGCTTCTCTTCGATTCTTGTTGTTGCATAGCCGTTGTTCGCATCCGCAGTGATGTGCAGGTAGTCGATTGTGGGGGTGGCGGATGATGTGACGTGGGCGGGGGTCGGTTCGGTCTTCGGCGAGTCGCGAAGACAGATATCGGTGAGTCGAACCATACCGATATCTCCTCTTTTGATTATGGCGACTCTGGTTTTGATGATTGGGTTCTCCTCGACATCCATCGGATTCCCATCAATATCCGGTTCGTAAAAGTAAGCCTCTCCGTGAGCTAACACCTCATTATCGACTTCTTTACCATATCTTGACAGACTCAGCCAGACTTTCCCCGCGTCCCAATCTATCTGATTCGCAGTTATCGCATAGCCGTCGTATCCAAGGTCATACGATTCGCCCTGTGCCAGTTCCACTTCCGATGGCTGCGAGGCTGCAGCGGCTACACCCGGTATCTGGGCGCATCCGACAAGTAGTATCAGTGCGATCAGGCAGACATGAGTCCCCCCGATTCCTCCAAATGCTTTCGCTTTCGATGTCGCTCTTTTCAGCGACTGAATTCTGTATCCCATTTGTATCTCCTCCGATGTAGTGTATTAGGTCTTACCCGTTCTTCTTTCGTAACAGAACCCCGGCAATCAACGCCCCGATCAGCGCAACGACCGCACCAAATCCGGGCAATCCAAGTATCCCACCACGGTCTGCGTATGTGGATATTTCTTCCGGTGTTACAGCTGGTCCTGGTCCTGTGCCGGCAGACCGCACCCTGATAGGCAACTCGAGCGTGTAATCCTCGGCATTCGCCATATCACTTCCGAAGTAGTAGACCACCCGCCCTTCCACCGTGAAATTGCCGACCTGGTTTGCAACGATCGCAACCTCGATATCCCTGCCCACGCCTGGTGGGGTCTCGTAATCCGATGTGAACTGCCCGGCTCCTGACATGGCAAACCCGGAAGAGGTAACGCTCATGCCGGACGGCGGGATTATGATTACCTGAACATGCATCACCGGCTTTGTTATCAGGTTTACAGCCGAGAGCTTGAGCAGGATATCGTCTCCGATCATGACATCGGTCCGTTCGCCGTGAAGCGTAACACTTGCGTTCTGTGGCGCTGTGGGCAGCAGTCCCGCCGATGCGACGACTGTGAGCGTTGCACTATCCGATCTTGCGGGGTGGTACTCTCCGCGCTCGTCAGAATACGAGACCTCCACAGGATCCAGGTTGAACGTACCGCTCGTGGGTGGCTTTATGACGTACTGAAGCGTCCGCGACTCGTCTAACTTGAGCAGCGGATACTCAGCATGTACAGAACCGCTCATCAACCTGAAACCTGTTGGAACGAAATCCGTAACCACGATATCCCTGATCTCGCCAGTCCCGATTGCTCCTGCCGCCCCCGCGTTTCTCACAGTCACGGTCACCGTCGTCGTATCTCCTTCCTCGATCGTATGCGGCGAGGGTATTTTTGTCACAGAGAGCGCGGTTGCAGGGTATATTTCAACCTGAAGCGATCCCGCGTTGTCATCGTACCCGCCACGCTCGCCTGTTGTGAGGCAGTCGAAGATGCTGAACATGATCTTCTCCTCGTCGCCGGTGCGGTAGAATGTGTATGTGTGATTCTCAACATCGCTTACTGCTGCGCTTGCCAGCTCACCATTAAACTCGATTGAGCTGAACGGTTGGGTGTACGCATTCCCCTTGCCCATGCGAAACTGCGCATCCGCCCAGCCCCAGTCCACATCTCTTTTGAACTGAAAGACTCCGGAGACCACAATTCTGTATTCACGGTCTTTCTCGAGGATTATAGATGATTCGACCGACGCGCCAGTGCCTTTTGGTCCAAGCGCGTAGACATGGACCGTGTCAAGTGTGGGATCGGTGGATGCGGCTGCCGGCATCACCGCAAGCAGCAGCAGACCGGCAAGAACCGATGCCAGAACAGCCATTTTCGTTTTACACATTCTTCATCACCTCACGCAACGCAAGCAGATTCAGCCTCGACTGCGGTTTAATTGTTCTTTGCGTTGGGTCGATGAAGAACACATTTCTTCCGACTAAAAATATTTTTTCTGTATTTATCCGGTCATACTGCAGTATCTCTTCCTGTTCAAAATTCTTAAACTCCTCTATTATGTCTTTTTCTGAATATTCAATCTTTCCAAGTGATATTTCATCAAATATTGAGAGCATCTGGCTTGTTCTGATTTTTAGTAACTTTTTAGATTCACTCTCTACATCTTTCCCATTCAGTTTTGCATTCACAAGCTCAACCAGACATATTGGCTTGCCGCCACAGTAGCCCCACGCAACAGCCGTCTCATCAGCAGTAAAACCATACTTCTCCAGGAACGCGGCTGTCGTCTCGTAATCAAAATCATCCACCAGCAGATACCTGCACCTGCCTTCCAGCATCGCCTCGCTGTAAACACGCTCCATAAAAAGCGAGTCAGATGTTGCCACGAAGACATGCGCCAGATGCAACTCCTTTGTCAGGTCGATGAAAAAGTTGAAGAGTTCATAGATAAGCGAACCATTCACGTTCACATCTCCAATCTTCTGCAACTCATCCAGAATCAACACAGGCTGCTTACCTGTTGCCTTCACCTTTAGAAAGAGTTTTATTATATATGAAAAAGCATTCTTCGGCTTATTGTCCTTAAACACATAATCCAGAA
>JAYEFS010000006.1:0-6411 GCA_034658695.1 Methanobacteriota archaeon
AACGCGCCGTATTCAGCGCGCCACTTATCTATTGTCCATTGAGGACGGGGTGACAAAAAGGAACAAAAATGGCAAGGTTTTGGGATGTGGAACTCACCCGAACATGGAGAGTTTTCATCACCCCAGCGCTCACCCAAATTTTGCCTTTCACAACGTCATGTATGCGGGAAACGTTCTACTTAAAACAGTTGAAATAATATATCTGCATAAATAAAACAAATCTTCAACCAACAGCCAAAGGATACTCCGTAATTCCAGTCCGATGTGGCATGGATTCGGGAGACTAACATGTGGTACACGGAGGTCGGGGTGTGCCCACGTGGCTGGCATGTTTTTGTGGGGCTGGACCGCCGTACGTACCCGGAAAATGGATTACCCGACTCACGCGATCCGGTCTTGCGTTTGAGCACCAACGCCTGAGTTAACCGTCCCTGTTAAATTAAAGCACCAATCATGAAAATCAGCGCTAAAAAAATCAGAGTATCGGCACTTGCCCCATGCAGCCATGAGCGCAACCGAGCCGCTCCGCCCCGATGTGAGGAAGCCGCTCTTCGAGGAATCGCTTCGCCCGGGCGTCTGCCGCCCGATCTTTGCCGAGGCGATATCGAGACATGATACTTGCTAGGTCGCCTGATAAAGAAGATAAACTTGCCCCCTGATCTCCCTGAACGTCCATCCCTGTTCATGTCCTCGAAGATTCTCATGATCCCATCACCTGTCCGTGCATCCGGATTTCCTGTTGGCTCGTCCGAGAGTCACCTACCGCCGCGAATCCTCCACAATCCTCCCGTCGACTAACCTGATGATCCGGTCAGTCTTTGCAGCCATCTGTGCATCATGCGTCACAAGGATGAATGTCTGATTATGCTCATGGTTAAGCCTTCGCAGTAGTTCATAGATATTATCGCTACTTTTGGAGTCGAGGTTGCCTGTGGGCTCATCCCCGATGACGATCTCCGGGCTGTTCGCAAGAGCCCGTGCAATTGCAACCCGCTGGTTCTGCCCGCCTGATAGCTGATTCGGTCTGTGATCTGCCCTGTCCTCCAGTCCGACTTCCTCAAGCATCCTGCTTGCCATCTTCCGTGCTTTTGAGCGTTTGACGCCGTTTATCAATAGCGGCATCATCACGTTCTCGATTGCGTTAAAATCTGGCAGCAGGTGGTGATACTGGAAGATGAATCCGAGTTTCCGGTTTCTCAGTCTGGAGCGCTCCTTTTCAGATGTTTTCGTGATATCGACCCCATCCAGGAGGATTGTTCCGCTCGTGGGCGTGTCAAGGATTCCGATCTGGTTTAGGAGCGTGCTCTTCCCGGATCCGGATGGTCCGATGATTGCAAGGAACTCTCCTTGCTCAATATCCAGGTTCACGCCGTCAAGAGCCTTCACCTCTGTGCCGTCGCCATATATCCTTGTCAGGTCTCGTATCTCAATTATCTTCTTTATATTCTCCATCATCTCTTCAGACATCATGGATCGCCTCCACCGGGTCCATCTTCGAAGCCCTGCGGGCAGGGTATGCGCCTGCAATGATGTTGATTGCCATTGCGAAGACGCCGGCTATTATGAAGTTTTCAGGGGTTATCAGGAATGGCAGGTGGTCCAGCCCAAAGTACATCTCAGGCGGCACCGGGATCGTGTATGCTGCAAGTGCGAGACACGATACGTATCCGAGCATCGATCCGATGATTACGCCCATCATTCCGAGTATGCACGCCTCAAAGAGGAATATGATGAGTATGCTTCTTCTGGAGGTTCCCATCGCCATTAACATGCCGATCTCGCCCACCTTGTCCATCACGACCATGATCAGGATGTTTGCGATGCCAAAGCCCGATATTGCAAAGATCATGATGTAGAAGATGTAAGCAAACCCGGTCTGCTGGTCAATGAGGTCCAGTATCTCCCTGTTTCCTTCCATCCAGCTTGCGGCATCGTAGCCGGTCTCATAATCGATCTTCTCAGCAAGCGTGTCCGCTGCATAGATATCGCCAACGCGCACCCCAATCCCGGTGATTATGTCTCCTTTGCCATAGAAGTCCTGGACTCGCCCGAGATTCGCATAAGCAAGCGTCTCATCAGCCTGTGTTCCGGTTTGGATGATGCCAGTCACCGTAAAATCGGTCGGCTTTGATCCCGGGAACTTGGCGGTCACCGCATCACCGATCTCCACCTCAAGGTTCTCTGCGAGTTTTGATCCGATGATTATGCGGTTTCCAAGTTCTGTGATGGACATGACATCCCCTGCAACGATGTCTTTCTCCATATTTAGGATTTTGGTCTCATCTCCGGGATTTATGCCGTATAATACCGCTCCTTCCACGTTGTGTTGGTACTGAAGCGCGCAATCCCCCTGATAGCGGGGCGAGGCTGCAATAACACGGTCCTGCGCCCGTATGTAGTTCAGAAGTCCATGATACAGATAGATGTGGTCCTCATCCTCTTCTGGCGAGACTGTGACATGTGGCTGGTTTTCCACTGTTGCATCCACGATGTAGCTCGTAAATCCGCTGAGCATCGACATGGAGATCGTTATTATCGCAACCGCCAGTGCAACGGCTATTACTGAGAAGAGGGTCTGGCGCTGCCGTGACCTGATGTGCCTGATCGCAATATTCATCTCAAACATCTTTGCAGCCTCCTTTTGGGGGATCACTCCCCGCTGATCGCCGCAACCGGGTCGAGCTTTGACGCACGTCTTGCAGGATATATGCCTGCGAGGAGATTCAGCAGGAATGTGAACATGACAATCACGACAACATCCTCCATTCTCACGATGAACGGGATCGTTGAGACGCCGCCGTACGCTCCTTCCCCTGCCTCAAAGCTGTAAGGACCGCTCACCGAGGCGATCAGCACTCCCGCCGCTACGCCCAGAAGAGCGCCTATGAGTCCCATGATGCCACTTTCCATTACAAATATCTTCATGACACTTCGTCGGGACGCCCCCATCGCCATTAACATGCCGATCTCCTTTTTCTTCTTCATAACAACCATAAAGAGTGTGCTCACAATCCCAAATGTTGCAATCACGATGACCAGCCCGAGTATGATTGCGTTTGAGATGCTTTCGATCATTATCATCTGCATAATCTCAGGGTTTGTCTCCTTCCAGTCGGCGGCAGGATATCCCAGACTATCGATCTCGCTTGATATTGCCTCTGCCCCGCGGGGATCCTCCACTCTCACAAGGATTATGCTCACAACGCCGGGCTCGTCAAAGAACGTCTGGGCTGTCGAGAGGGAGGTGTACGCAACGCTCTCGTCCTGCGGTGTGCCGCTGTCATAGATTCCCACCACCTCAAGGGTGGCAGGCTTTGCCTCCGGAAAGCTTGCGTCGATGGAGTCCCCGATCTTAGCGTCCAGTTTCAGAGCGAGCGCATCCCCCAGCACAACACCGCTCCGGCTCACCTCAATGTCCCTGAGGCTGCCTTCTGTGATGTCGCTCCCGGTGCGGAGCACTATGTCGTGGTCGCTTGCAGAGATCCCCTGCATGATCACGTTTCCGGATTTGTCTTTGTGCGCAAATGTCGCAGCTCCGGCAAGAATTGGGGATGCGCCCACCACACAATCGATTCTCCGGATCTCGCCTGCGAGGTTTTTGTAGAGGTGGATGTAATCTTCGCCGCTCCTCGGTTCAACGGTCACATGTGGCATCTCGTCGATCGTCTTTGCGTAGAGTTCCTCTGTAAAGCCAACCATCATCGCCTGTGAGATCATGAGTATCATGACCGCAAGCCCGATTGCCAGAACAGAGAGAATCGTCTGCCTTTTACGGGACGATAGATGCCTCCATGCTATGAAGAGTTCAAACACCGGTATCACCCCATCTTCATCGGTTCCTGCGGAGGAGATACAGTGCCAGGACCGTGAAAACCACCTGACAGACGTTAAAGCCCGGTGTCTCCGGGGCTGTGGTGGCAGTGGCAGAGGCTTCGTATCCGCGCTCTTCCGCTTCTATAACCGTCTCCAGTATGTCCACCACATCGCCGTCGTTTCCTATCACCTTTACAGATAGTTCATACATGCCTGCAGGGAGCCTGCTATCCCAGATAACCTCTGTCGTCTCATCATCATCTGACATCAGGATCGGGGATTTTTCCCGGATCTCCTCGATGGTCTCGCCATCCTTTGATACCGTAAAGACAATCTCGCCAGTAAACGGCACCTGTGAGAGTCCCAGAACCGTTGCGCTTGCTCCGGTCTCGTCCCTGTAGAGTTCGGTTATGCGGGCATCGTCATCTGCAGTGAAATCCACGGATCTGGCGATTACAGTATTGCTTTGCCTCTGCGATGGGGCTTTGATCTTCACCCTGGCAGAGTACGGATGGTTGTTTTCGAGGCGCACATTCCAGTCCTCTGATAGCGGTGTTGTCTGCACCACATCGACTCTCTGGTCTGTTGTCCTGTAGATCACGGTATCTCCGTTAACGAGCATGTACTCTACATCCACAAGCACCGCCTGTGTGCCGTATATGGTTCTGTACGGCGACAGAATTACACTCACTCCGCGGGAATCCGGGATTATGTCTTCGATGTACACCCGTGGCAGCGAAGGGCCACCGTACGAGAAGTTGCAGTATCGCGTCTTTCGCACCGAGCCTGCCACAGAGAGGGTCATTTTAGTGGTGTAGAACTCCTCCTCCGCCGGACTATTGATCTCCCAGTACACAACTCTCGTTATATCGGTGTCAGGAAGGACTTCGTCGATTATGAACCTCTTTGATCTCAGAACCTTGTCATCAAGTATCAGGTCAGCGTCGATTGTTATGTTTGTGTGATGCGCTCCTGAGTGGAGCGTGACATCAGCCGAATCGATGCTTGAGTAGAGGTCAACGATCTCGATATCCTCTGCGCTGGCTGCCTGAGCTGCGGCGGATGAAAGAATCATCGAAAACATCAAAAATACCAGAAGAGATGTTGTTATGACGAGTTTGTGTCTGTTCATACGGATGCCTCCATCTTTGATACGTACTCCATGAATATCCCGGGCTCTGCGCCGAGTATCCTCTCAATGAAGTCGAATGTGGCGTCTGTTATCTCTTTCATCTTCTCTGCCTTATCTTCGAGACGGTACGTCTCATGGATGTGAGAGATTGCACCAGCGGTCTCAATGATAGCTAATGCCGCCATTTCCGGGTATCTGACATCGAAGAAGCCCGCGTCCACCCCCTCTTCAATCATCCGGCTGAACGGAGGAATTATGATCTGAGGAACGCTTTTTTCAAACTTGATATGCAGATGCGCATTTCTCTCCATGTGGAAATACTCAACAAGCCCTTGTTTGGACCTACCAAGGCTGCTAAAGAAGCTAAAAACACCAAGGATCTTATCGATGGCGTCTGAATCGTCCCTGGAGGCTATATCCTCTATTCCAGCACGTATCTCTTCGATCCACCTGTCGGTTATCGCGCTTAATACCTCATCTTTTGATTTGAAGTAGTGGTAGAACGTGCCCTGTGCCACACCGGCATTTCTGACGATTTCAGATACCGTGGTCCCCTCGTAGCCGTTTTCGAGGAAGAGCTTCTCTGCGGTGTCGATGAGTTCGCTGCGACGCGTTTCAGGGTCCATTACTGTGCGGGTCATGTTGTTTGCCTCGACAGGTCTTATGGTATTGACTGACTGTCAATCAGTTATTGGTGTAAACAACATAAATAGTTTTCGCGGTGGCAGGAAGCGACTGTCACCCCTGGCGTCGTGCCCGGGACATCCGGCACCACCCCCAATTTTCGCTGCCGGATGGCTTTTGATGGCGTATGTGTTTAGCTGGGGTGAAAAAAGATTCCACGAGATTTCACGAAACACAAGAAGATGGCGGTCATTCTCGCGGAAATCGGTGTAATCTTGTGGTTAGCTAAACGCGTACAAACCCGCAAACGTTATCTACCACCACGAGAAAAATATTGGTTATGGATGGAACTATTCGGGCTAATATTAGTTTGGGATTACATGTTGCAATCGTATTAAACAACATAAATAGTTTTCGCGGTGGCAGGAAGCGACTGTCACCCCTGGCGTCGTGCCCGGGACATCCGGCACCACCCCCAATTTTCGCTGCCGGATGGCTTTTGATGGCGTATGTGTTTAGCTGGGGTGAAAAAAGATTCCACGAGATTTCACGAAACACAAGAAGATGGCGGTCATTCTCGCGGAAATCGGTGTAATCTTGTGGTTAGCTAAACGCGTACAAACCCGCAAACGTTATCTACCACCACGAGAAAAATATTGGTTATGGATGGAACTATTCGGGCTAATATTAGTTTGGGATTACATGTTGCAATCGTATCAAGAAAGCCCCTTCGGGGCAAAATTGGCTGATGTTCTCACAGCGCACATCTAATTTCCCCAGTTTTAGGCTCATAGACATATCCCTCAGATTTCAAATGTTGAATGTCATTAAGAGTTTGCTTT
>JAYEFS010000007.1:0-6302 GCA_034658695.1 Methanobacteriota archaeon
ACGGTTGGGGTTTAGGAGGTGTCTGCGAGATATAAGTTACGGTATAAGCATAATACTTTTCAGATAGCTAAAACCGCTATCAGTAAAAATGATGGGGGATTAACATGTACATGCGGAATGTCAGATGAAGATGGTGGGGAAGTGATAACAGCATTTATGACTTCAAAGATCGAAAAGATCAGGAGGAATGTGTTATGGAAGTGATGTTAAAGGTGAAAACGGTGGAGGCTCTGGATATAGATTACGATCGTGGCAGAGACGTGCTTTACATAAGTTTTGGAGCACCAACTGCCGCGGATGATGCGGAACTCCTATATAATGATGTCATCGTGCGGTACAGGCAACACCGGATGATAAGGATAACGGTTCCGGATTTTTCGCGAAGAAGTTGAGCAGATAGAGACATCTCGATCATAGTTCGCCTGTTGTGTTGCACCACATATCACCGAGGGCGATGCTTCCCCTATCCACCACCGCCCGCCGCCTGCACTTCCACGCACCCACCGGCGGCGCATCCGCCCACGACGCAGATGCTCCCGCCGCCCGGCTCGCCTGCGACTGCGCATGCACAGCACGAATGGACGGCAGGGGCGGCTGGAAGTATCGGTTTGTGACGGGATGGCGGGCAGCGATGTTCGTGCGGTCGGGGCGTAAGTCTCCGCCCTATCAGACCGCCCGACGCCCAAACAGTACCGGGGCAACGTCAAAGACCGGGCATCCAAAAAATTTGGATTGCCCCCAATTTGGGCGCAACTGAAATTGCAGCCACCGGATGACAAGCATTGCCACAACAGATTGCGCAAACGCAAAATCCCTGTTCAGGAGCATCCAGTCAATTCCCCGAAAAGCTGAACCATTCTATAGATGGCTTGCAATGGCAGGTTATGAACGGGTGCAGGAGATAGAAGACCCGGTATTGGCACAAAGGCGGGTGAAAGAGATATATAACCAAAAAGAGTGTTCTGACGAGTGTGCCTGGGAAGAATGTCAGCGGAATTGCGGTACGCTACTCGAATTAACTGATGGATGCGATCGTTGAAGCGTAAAACCCCGGAAACACAACCCACGCCACACTATAATATGCCAGAACCGCAAATACCTTTATGTTCAACTATATATACCATTTTTGATTATGGACGCCACTGATTTTATCTCCTTCACAGATCCATCATCCAGTTCAATATTAATTTTGAGATGTTTTATTCCAACATCCATAACACAAAATACGAATAGATTAATTAGATCCTTCGGTAATTTTATCTCGTGTTTCGGAATGTCACTGAATCCATATTCTTCTACAGTCCTTATCGTTCTTTCCCCTCACAGACCCCCCTCTCCCGCCGCAGCCTTGAGGATCATGAGCGCGTCGATGGATGTGACCTGCCCGTCGCCGTTGACATCGGCTGCAGGATTGTGTGCACCGCTGACCACGATCCGGAGCGTGATCCTCGCGTCCGCAGAGGTGATCTTGCCGTCAAGATCGAGGTCGCCTGTCATCTGGCGTATACCCATCGAAATGAATCCGGTATCAGGTGCGCGATCGTAGATTAGATCCTCGTCACCTGTTCTAATTGCGGTCTCGACATGTATATTCATCGCGCCAAGCGTCATACCCAAAAACTCCGCGGGAATGCTTAAGTACATTTTATTCCCCAGCATTGTTATCAGATGGGTTGCATCTCTCACATTAGGACCCTCTCCAAAGTTTCCGACGATGTTGGCGCCAAGGTTACCCTCATACATGAAGTAAATGACGGAATAGTCGGGTACACTGTCAGGATTCTGATCCGTATCAAACGCGACCGTTGTAACTGCCCCATCGTCCAGACTGAGGCTACTGTAAGCAACCGTAACTAACAGGACGTCTCCTGCAGAGCATACATCAACCCCGGTTAGATCGTCGCCATCAAGTCCGAATCCCGAAGAGTCACCAACCGGGTCGGTGATGCTCACCGCGGGATCGGTGCAACTGAGCAGGGGTTTGATGGAACCGTCGCTGGTATCCAGTGCACCACCTCCAAAATCCGGCGCACTATCGATATCACCATCCAGTAATCCAAACACGGTGAACGAGTCGATCGTGACATCCATATCTCCATCGTCGCACCCGAGCAAGCCAAGCGGGATACCCAGAAACACCTGATTCGCTACAACCTTGAAAGTGGCATCGTTGTATGGCACACCAAGCAGCACGCCCATCGTCTGTGTAGCGACACCGGATTTGGTCAAATCGGACTCATGGTCGATCTTTGTGATACCGGCATCAGTTCCTATTGCCTTGCCAACGGCATACTCAATCCGGTAATCGATGCCGAATGTAGGTGGCGCCTGTTCCGTGTTTGTGAAACCGGTAGCAAGATTCTGATCCACATCTATAAGGATCCATCCGGTGAGATCCTCGCCGTACGATAAATCACCGGGTTTTACATTCTGATTGTACGTAACCGCGATATTCACGACTCCGTTCTCTACATCCACATCAAGACCGGTTATGTCCGGAGACTCCGAATCTCCTGCAAGATCCGCGATAGACCCGCCCGCAAGCGAATTTCCGGGATGTGGAATCCTGACTGAGTCGTTGAGCGTATTCAACACACCAGAATCGGGTGCACGATCAAAATTGAGGGCTTTGGCAAATCGGGAATGCGTGGCAACAAAAATGTCCATATCTCCGTTGTCATTACCCAGCATCGCCAACGGGATCGTTATTGTGATCTTGTTCCCGGCTACATTGAGGGTATTTAGATCTATGGTATCATCATTCAGGGTTGCAGTCTTGATAGGGTCTGCATAAACTATATCGACGACATCGTATAGATATACATAATCGGATCCGGTATCATCAAGATAACCGGTGGTATAATTTTGATCTGTGTCCATGAATACCGCACCAGCGATATGCTCATCGATGAGGGAGTCTGTGCACGTGATGGTAACGATGAGATTTCCTTCGCTTACAGTGGCGGTGAGTTCAGTGATATCAGGGAACGAGAAATCGCCGATTGGGTCCGTGGTAGTTGCGGTAGCTGCGCAAGCTCCACTGATTACTATTGTGCTGATCAACACGATTGCTGCTGATAGTGTTTGTTTGTGGTTCATGGTTTGCCTCACTTTTATATATTCTGTTCTTTCTTATTGGATAGACTGTTGCTACTCAGCCCAGGCAGTGGCATCCCGGCTGAAAAATTGGGGAGACCTCCGAGTTCTTTGCACCCTTCATCACCTACATAAACTGGGATATCTTTATACATCGTACATTCTCCATCTCTGAGGTGCTCGGGATTTCCGCGTATCCCTTACTTCTATCCCCTGCTTGCCATTGATCATAATTAGGATCGAACTCTACAAATGATGAATATACTTTAATCTCATCCTCATCATAGAACTCTGCCTCGAATATTATGATGGCATAGAAACTTCTTTTGGCTTCAACAATGAAATTTATTGAGTCATACTCATAAACCATACCCAGGACATCAGTATGTTCTGCTTTTCCTAATGTTACATCACTGATATCGAAATACGTCGCCATAGTGCCCCACTCGATTGGAGGGAGTTGATCTATTCCGTCTGCGGGCTTGGGTGTTGGAGCAGAGCTAGGTGCTTCTGTGGGAATTGAGGTGGGTATTGGTTCCGGGGTTTCAGTGATCGTTGTTGGTGGGGATGGTGGAGGCGATGAAATAACAGGTGAAGTTTGAGTTAGTGTGGGTGTTAGGGTGAGCGCTGGTGTTATTTCAGGTGATGTAGGCACCAGAGGGGATATGAACGCTGGTTGCCAAAAACCCAATATCAAGACAATGACACCTAAAACTCCTATGATACTTCGCTGTATATTTGTAATATCTCCAATTTTAACTTCTTTTACTTCTATCTTTTTACCACCGACAATCGCAATAACTATCAATGCAAGCCCCACTACGACAACCGTTTCATATATCATATTCTATCAACCTCGGAAATTTTTTCGGGATTACTTCTTTATTTTTAGCTTTAAGTCACCCAAACCCTGCACCCGAGCAAGCACGGAGCCTGATAACATTTCGCTCTTTCTGCACAGGATTCGGAATCCCATATGCCCCTCCGCGACTTTTCATTCATGGCATAATCGAGCCATACCAACATCCGGAATCGGAACATGCCGCCTCTACGCTATTCTCTCAGATGTGTAACGCGTTGTTTGGGGCATCACGCGCAACCTGTCATGTATCTCATCAGTAATAAGGATTGCGGAAGGTCTATGAAGTGGCGCAGATGGCTGAATTCGAACCCGAGTCCCATACCCAGCATCCCCGCACAGGCGCAGACCTCGCAGATATCAGCAACCCACAGTACCCGAAAGAGACACGGACACCTGCGCGTGGTGCCATAAAGCACCCAGGACTCGAGATACGCGCGCAATCTACCTGCGCTACCTGCTGCGGCACGCCTCGACAAACGCCTCTGCGAACCGCAGATACGAGCATGCATGCAGATGCGCATACTCTGCGAGCGTATTTTCGACGAGCAGCCCGTCCTTGCCGTCTTTTATCCCGATCCCGCGCTCAAGCCGGATTGCAAAGACGGAATCATCAGGAATGTCTGTTATTGACGAATGGTGGAACTCGTGCCCCTTAAACGAATCGCCAGGTCTTCCGATCGGCGTCTCTGTTGTGAACGAGCCCACGTTGTAGCTCACAACCTTGCCGCCCATCTCAACTGTTACCGGAATTGCGCCGACCATCTCAAAGGTCTCGCCGGACATCCCGTGCATGCCGCTCTTTGTGACCATGGTCCTGGCAAGATACATCAGCCCGCCGCACTCGCCGTATATCGGCATGCCGTCCGATGATGCCCGTCGTATGCTCTGCCGCATGCGCATGTTCGCTTCGAGTTCTTCTGCAAAGAGTTCGGGATAGCCGCCGCCGATATAGATACCATCCACGGTAGGGACTGTCGCATCGTGAAGCGGGCTGAAATAGACGATCTCTGCTCCATGCAGCTCCAGAAGATCGATGTTATCCCTGTAATAGAAATTGAACGCCTCATCGAGCGCCACACCTATCCTGACCCGCTTGCCAGTATCGTAATCCGCAATCCCGGCTCCTGCAAAGATCGATTTTCCACTCATATTGAGCGGCTCTGCACTCTTCGCTATCTCGACCAGCCGATCGAGGTCGATATTTTCAGAGACGATCTGCATTATGTTTGCGATGCGCTCCCTGAATTCGGGAGATCGTTTGCTCTCATGCACAGGAACCAGACCCAGATGCCGCATCGTGAGCCCCATCTTTTCGTCTCTCGGTACAACACCGATGACCGGTATCCCCGTGTAGTGCTCAATTGCTGCTATCGCCTTCTCGGCATGCCTCCCACCCCCGATTTTGTTCAGGATCACACCCCTTATGTCAACCTCCGGATCAAGGGCGGAGTAGCCCATAGCAACAGCGGCTGCGCTTCGTGTGATGCTCCGCGCATCGATTATCAGAACCACCGGACACTTCAGAATCTTTGCGATCTGGGCAGTGCTACCGAGATCGCTCAATCCCTCGAAACCTTCGTGCAGTCCACGCACCCCTTCGATTATTGCCAGATTTGCCTTTTCATCACCCAGCGCATGCGAGAACGTCTCAAGCACAGCGTCCTCGGTCATCAGGTAGCCGTCAAGATTCCGGCAGGCACGCCCGCATGCGAGCGTGTGATAGCTCGGGTCGATGTAATCGAGACCGACCTTGAACGGCTGCACGCACAGACGCCTGCTCAGCGCAGCCATGATTCCGGTGCAGATGGTGGTCTTCCCGGCTGACGACCGGTCCGCGGCGAGAAGCACTCTTGGAGTGTTGTGATGAGTCATGGTGGTTCTTTGGTCATGAGCGGTCATAAAGGTTTTAAGGAACTGAAAGAACTCAGCGTCACCGATGCGATCCCGGAGATGACCGGTATTCAGGCAGAGGGTTCGCGTCCGGTCGTGGATGTGATAGATCGTGCCCGAGACGGACTATGAGACGATTGCAGCTGCGATACGGATCCGGGATCCTGTAAACGCTGCAAAGACACTCCGTGTGATCAGAGAGTCAGGCGGACTTGCGATCTTGGTCTCTAATGGGGGATCGTTTCTGCGCAGCGTGATCTGGCATCGGTAGAGGGGATCGATGTTGAGCCGGCAAGCGCGACATCGGTTGCCGGACTGCGGAAACTGGGCACAACCGAAAATTCCAGTGAAATACACACGGGGACTTTTGTTCTTTGCGCCATCGCGTCTTTGCACCTTTGCGTTATTGTTTTCCAATTTAACGCAAGGGCGCAAAGGCGCAGAGACGCGAAGG
>JAYEFS010000008.1:0-6298 GCA_034658695.1 Methanobacteriota archaeon
AGAATGACGAGTTCGATCTGAGTCACGTCCTGCATGTTGATCTTGTTGTCATGCTTGGCGTCCGAGAGTTCTGTCTTGTCCCTGTATTCGAGGATGATCAGTTCGGTATAGGTCACATCCTGCATGTTTATCGTGTCATCCTCGTTCGCATTCCCGAAGATTTTGAGCGTGTAGTCTGATGCTGCTGCCGGCAGTGCGAGCAGAAGCATTGTCATGGTCATTCCAACCAACATTCTATTCAGTCTCATTGTATGGCATCTCCTTATGGCAGATTTTTACTTTGTACACATATACTCAAAATATATGTTACACAGCGTGTGCGCATCATAACAATATCCAATAGTACTTAAAACTAATGATTAATATCGTAGCATTAACCAGCAAGCACATTTCCCACTATTCACATCCAATATCGCGGATCACATCTTCCTTGCCGCAGTACGCATAATCTCCGATAAGATCACGCAATATGACCGATGGGGACGACATTCGGCTCTCCTTCTTCTGTAGAAGTAGCCAGATAGACAATAGTCTCGTCTAACATTTGTTTTGATTCGTTACTTATTCCCATTGTCATTCTTCCAAGATATCGATGCAATTTTATTCTCCGACCATAATGTTCCATCTTCGTTGATCAACTTCGCAGTTAGATATGACCTGATCAATTCTTCTGCCTCTGGTGTGGATTGGTAAAGGTTTTCTTTCCATTGTTCTACTGCTTCATCCAGACTTGAGAAACGCTGCTTAGTATTTGAGATCTCGACATTCGCATAAATTCCCATATCGTAGAGGATATTGTAGAGATAGATGTAATCAGGTCCTGCTTGATATTCCTCGCCATATAACCTTGGCCATAGTTCAACGTAATCCCACATACGACCCCCAATGAAGGTGAACAGGTGAACGCACCGCCTTGCAATTCCATTCATTTTTGAAAGGGCTGCTTTCATATCCATCATCGAAAGTGAGTATGATGCTATCACTACATCATACTCATCAAGATCCTCTCCCCGGTGAACGTCTTCCCATTTCTTGTTAATGCAGGTTATATTCTTCAGACCGCAATTTGCCGCATTCTCTTTCAAACAAGTAAGCATCCCTCCGGAAGGTTCTACAACCGTTACATGTTCAACAGTCTTCGCAAGCGGGATTGTAAGTGTACCCGGTCCGGCACCTATATCAAGTACAGTAAATGACGGATCAATATCCAGTTTTGATATCATCCACGCAGGACGTTCAATATCTTTAAGGGATTTGTTGTACCGCATAGCGCTTCTATCCCAGAACTCTGTCATATCACCGCGTCGTTTTCTCCATGAAGCATTTTTCATCCCTTCCATCCACATCTTGTTCCAGTCAATTCCTTGAGTCATGATTCTATGCCTCCTTGTTTCTCACGATAATCACGGACGGACTTGAACGATGGATTCGGTGTATCTCAGATCCCGTACATCCATCGTAGCATCCTCGTTCGCGCTTTCGAAGATTCTGAGTGCGTATTTCGATGCTGCGGTCGGCAGTGCCAGCATGAGAAAAAGCATTGTCATGGCTATTCCAGCCGATATTGTATCCAATTTCATTGTATATCACCACCTCATGGCAGACTTTTAATTTGTATAATTATACTCAAAATATATGTTACATAGCGCGTGTAAATCAATAACTGATTCGTCCACAACTTAAAACTTTCAATCAGATCAGTAGAACCAGATAACAAAAACCATTGCCAGATCACCTCATACCACACCTGCCGAACATTCTACCATTCCCAAGCCCGGCAATCCATTTTGAGAAAGTATTCGAGCGGTCTGCGTTGCTTGAGCGTCTCTTGAAACTGCGATGCCAGCCCTGCTATTCGGAAAAAAGAAAAAGAGGGGAGTAAATAGAGAACAACTCCCCCTCCAATCAGTCCGGTTCCGGATAAATAGACACCTCTGGAAAGTCCATTCCTATGAACGTGTTCCAGTATTCATCACAGAGTTCCATAGGATCCATATCGCTGAAGAGATCGGGTTGGAGACACTTGGCAAAATAACAACTTCCTAGCATAAATCCAGCCGAAAAAACGATCCTGTTGTTGTACAGGTAGACCCGGTCGCCTTTAACAGCATCCAGGTTCTCCCATCCTGGTCGGTCTATGAGTGCTTCAAGTCTCGCTTCTGCCGCATCTTCGGTCATCAAGTCACTCTGAGGAGAAACCCTCTGGAAGATTACATCGGGATTTTGCTTTAGCAGCCATTCCGGATCTACCACATATTCGCCCCAACTTCCCGGTGTAAAGAGCTCTACATCGTCTATGATGTTACGTCCGCCACATCCGGCTGCAACTGCACCATCATAGTTATCTGACCCATAAGTTACCCAATCGTCATACGCTTCGATGTAGAACGTTGGCAGTTCTTCCGGAGTCAGGTCCCCGGTTCTCTCTTTGACAATCTCTTCGTACTTATGGATCCAGTTGATGATTTCACCTGCTTCCTCCTCTTTTCCAAACATCAATCCCAGAGTTTTGTATCCGCGTGTCGTCCATTGCATATCTCCTTGCTTATACACCCTCAGGACAACAACCGGGACATCATCACCGATTTTCTCAACCACCGTGCTCATACAACTCGGAGGCGTAAAGACGATGCCCGGGTCAAGTGCAAGGATCTTTTCGTAGTCCCAATCAGGCTTATCACCCACGGTGGGAAGATCTGTAAGCCCTCCGGCTTCGCATACATACGGCTTGGATTTTGGAATACTGGATGCAATCCCGACAACTTTGTCTGCTACTCCAATGACGACGAGTGCCTCTTCACGCCCCGTACGAGTAAGAATCACTCGTTTTAGAGGCATCTTCAGTGTAACACTCCTTTCAGCGTCGTCAAGAACCGTAAGCTCCTTCTCCTTCCCGAGAATGATAAGCTCGATCTGGGTCACGTCCTGCATGTTGATCTTGTTGTCATGCTTGGCGTCCGAGAGTTCTGTCTTGTCCCTGTATTCGAGGATGATCAGTTCGGTATAGGTCACATCCTGCATGTTGATCGTGTCGTCCTCGTTCGCGTTCCCGAAGATATTGAGCGTGTAGTCTGATGCTGCGGCTGGCAGTGCCAGCACGAGCAACAGCACAGTCATGACTATTTTAGCCGATATCGTATCTGATTTCATTGTATATTACCTCCTTATGGTTTTGTTCTTCCATTGATCTCTGCGTTTCACTACTTGCTGCCGCTCTTCAGGTTAGTGCAGGTCCGTAAAGGGGCGGATACATAAACACGCCCTGTGTGTCCACATCGTAGTCCAGGCGCTGGAATCTGTCCAGATACTCCTGATGCATCGCCTCCATATCTATGTCTTCGAACAATTCCGGGTAGAACCACTTTGCCATGTAGCCGATGCACAGGAAGGAAGCGGATGCGGTGGTAGCCTGTCCAAACTGGTACACCCACTCATCCCGTATAGCATTGACATTAGCCAGTTCCGGAGTGTTCAGGACGTCCTCTTGTACCTCCTGTGCTACTGACGCATCATCCTGACCGTAACCCTGAATTGTGTTATAGCCAACCCGGAAGACAAAGACATCAGGATTCTGTTCTATCAGCCATTCCGGGTCTATCTCAACGTACGTAAGCCCATCCAACGACGGTTCCTCAGCCGAGATGCTTATGCCACCAGCCATCTTGACATACTCGCTGTATGCAGTTCCCTCACCAGAGGTTTTGTACTTGACAGTATTGGCTATGTATACCCGTGGTTTGTCATCATCAGGAAGTTCTCCTGTTCTCTCTGTTATGGTATCCATCAATTCACTATAGAAATAGATGAACTCCTCTGCTTCATCCCTCCGATCAAGGACGTATCCCAGTTTTCTCACAGTCTTCAGCAGCTCTGCAGGATGCCGATGTGCCAGTGCGAGAACTCCAATTCCCTGAGGTTCGAGTTTACTGATGTCCTCCTGCTGAACTGCAGAAAGGGTGAACAACGGTGCCTGCACCATCGTGATAAAGATGTCTGGCTGAAGTTCATAGATCAGTTCGTAGTCCCTCTCCTTGTATGCGCCCCAGATCGGTAACCCGACAAACTCCGGGAACAACGCGGACCATACCTCCTGTACATCTCTGTCCGTAGCAACCAATCTGTCCTCTGATTCAAGCGTTCTGATAATCTGGTGCAACGCCTGACCATACGTCATTATCCTTGTGATTGGCTTTTTCACAGTCACTACCCTGTCAGCAGAATCGAGGAGCGTTAGCTCCTTCTCCTTCCCGAGAATGGCGAGCTCGATCTGGGTCACGTCCTGCATGTTGATCTTGTTGTCATGCTTGGCGTCTGCGAGTTCTGTTTCGTCTCTGTACTCGAGGAGGATCAGCTCAGTGTAGGTCACATCCTGCATGTTTATCGTCTCGTCTTCGTTTGCGTTTCCGAAGATTTCAAGTGTGTAGTCTGATGCTGCGGCGGGCAGCGCAAGCGCAAGCATTAGCATTGTCATAGCTATTTTAGCCAATGTCGTATTCATTCCCATTATGTAGTACCTCCTTGTGGCAGACTTTTACGTTGTATGATTACACGCAGAATATATGTCACATAGCGCGTGTATAGTGGTGAGTAATCCATCCATTGCTTAAAACTTTTGGTTATGTTAGTAGAACCAAATAACAAAAAGCATACCAAATCACCACATATCACACCTGCCAAATGCTCTGGCACTCTCAAGCCCGGCAATCCATTTTGAGGAAGTATTCGAACGGTCTGCGTTGCTTGAGCGTCTCTTGAAGCTGAGATATCAGTCTCGCCATCGGAAAAAAGAAAAAGAGGAAAAGGAGGGGAGTGAACAACCCTCACTCCAACGAGCGTACTCACCCTCGTATTCACCAGTTTATATAGCCCTGTTAACTCGTCTCCAGCGATGAATATGCCTGAATCAAGTCTTCCGGGTACGGTACGCCCAGCATCTCATAGTGTTCCCTGTAAACACCCTCCGGATCCAGATCGAACCCCGGATGCATGAACTCAGCCCAATAGGTAAGCCCGGCAACACTGTCCAACCCGAAGAGAAGCTCATAGTTGCAGGCATATACCCTCTTATTCTCTACAGCCGAGATACGCGACCATTCCTCAACATCCATGATTGTATTTACCAGTTCCTCAGGCTTTGTCGTGTCAGCCCAACCCTGTCCGGTGCCAGACTCGAATGTGATTATCACATCAGGATCCTCTGATATGACCCATTCGGAGTCCACCTTTGGATACGTTGCCGGCAGTTCTCCCGCTATATTGACACCGCCAGCCATTGTGCAGAGTATATCACAAGCAGAATCCGGTCCATAAGTCTTGATCGCCCCGGGATAGCCTTTCATCATCGTTATGAACACCTTTGGTTTCTCTTCCGATTCAAGTGTATCAACAAGATCGTTCACGAAATCTTCGTGTTCCTTGCACCAATCATTGTATTCTGCTGCCTCGTCCTTCTTATCCAGAACATATCCCAGCAGTTCCAGTTCGTATCGCAATGTCGCTTGCTTGTAGAAATCGAGCCCGACCAGCGTGATACCCGGGAGTTTTTTCTCCATCTCTAAGAGCTTGGGCTTGTAATAGCTTCCAGAGCCATAGTACATGACCAAATCGGGATTGAGCGATAGAATCGCTTCAAAATCATATTCCGGATAGCCAACACTCGGCTTGTCGCTTAATTCCGGGAAATAGTAGTCCTTCTTCAAAACGACACTGGTTACACCCACCACTGCGTCTGTCGCTCCAAGGATCTTCAATGCGGAGGCACCATCGCTGTGAAGAACGACTATCCGTTCCACAGGCTTCTCGACAGTGACCGCCCGATCAGCAGAATCCAGAATCGTGATCTCCTTCTCTTTTCCGAGAATGACAAGCTCGATCTGGGTCACGTCCTGCATGTTGATCTTGTCGTCGTACTTGGCATCTGCTAGTTCTGTCTGATCCCTGTATTCGAGGATGATCAGTTCGGTATACGTCACATCCTGCATGTTTATCGTCTCGTCTTCGTTTGCGTTTCCGAAGACGTTAAGTGTGTAGTCCGATGCTGCGGCTGGCAGTGCCAGCAGGAGCAGTAAAGTCATGGCTATTCCAGTCAGTATTCTATTCAATTCCATTGTATATTACCTCCTTATAGTTTGTTTGTTATTCTATATGCTCATGCGCGCAGTATATGCTACATAGCGTATGTAAACTATAGATGTTTCAATCAGGACTTAAAACTTTTGGTTAATATCGTATCAGAAACCAGTAATTATATCACCCACTCATCACACCCCACATCACACCCCACATCGCAGACTACGTC
>JAYEFS010000009.1:0-6257 GCA_034658695.1 Methanobacteriota archaeon
ATCAAACGGCGGTGTTATGGCATCCTAAACGTCAAACATCTGTTTCAACGCATATATCTTGACCTCACGGGGTACTCTTTGTATGCATGATTTATCAGATTTTGCAACGCGAATTACCAGAGAGCCACATTATATTGAAACATGGTTCACGAATGCCGCTGGTTCCATCATCGACGATACCGTTTCATCAGGGGGATTCATCCGGGAACTGCGGAATAAACCCCAGATTCAGGGATTAACCCAGAATCCCCTACTTTTATCCTTGATCTGCAGCCTATATCAAGAGAAAAATCTAACAATTCCGGCACGGCGCAGTCAGATATATGAAAAAGCAGTGAATTATATGCTGGGCGAATGGAGGGCTCGACACAGTAGACAACAGCCCGAAGAAGGTTGGATAATCGCCAAAACCGAATTATTGGAAGAACTTGCCTATCACCTCTCCTGTGAAGGCAAAGAGATTTTTTCGCTACGTGAACTCCGTGATAAAATTGAGGAATATCTTCGAGGTGAGCGCGGAACTGATTTCAGAGATATCAGAGCCTTAGACTTGATCAAGGAACTGTCTGAGGAGGATGGCATCATCCAAAAATTGTCAAGAGAAGGCGATAAGTATCTCTTCCTGCACCGGACTTTTCAGGAGTACCTGACAGCATCCTATCTGAACCAGGTGCTCCAAAAAGATCAGAGTGAGGGGATTACCTTAACGAAAACACATTTCTGGGAGTACGACTGGCATGAAACCTTGAGTTTACTGACAGGATTGATGGATGACCCCATCCCCTTGCTCCAAGCCATCGGAGATGAAAAGGATGATATCTTCTCCAGTATGTTGCTATTAGCGGGTCGATGCATTGCTGAATGTGAAGCAGATTCTCAACCCCTGATTGCGGAGATGATCAACAGCATTTATACATTGTGGCATTCTTACCCGTCTCTTGGTTTCATCAAATCGACTGTTGTAGCACTCGGTCAAGCGAATTCGCAGATGTCGGAGTGCTTGCAAAAAGCTCTCAATCATGAGGACAGTTATGTCAGATGGCAGGCTGCAGCTGCTTTGGGGGAGATCGGCGGTCCAGAAGCGGTGGAAGCTTTAATCCAAGCTCTCAATCATGAGGACAGTTATGTCAGATGGCAGGCTGCAGCTGCTTTGGGGGAGATCGGCGGTCCAGAAGCGGTGGAAGCTTTAATCCAAGCTCTCAATCATGAGGACAGTTATGTCAGACGGCGGGCTGCAGCTGCTTTGGGGGAGATCGGCAGTTTAGAAATTTTGGAAAAGCTGATCCAACTCCCTGAAATAGACATCTATGACACCAACATATTTTCATTGGCAAGGAAACTGGCGGTTCGATACAGCAAGGAAAGAGTACCTTTCCTTCCGGTTTATCCTGAGAGGGTAGGTAGAGCGTAAATCTTACTCAAAGCTCGCGGAACGGTAAGAACGAGGTCACTAATATAGTCCATTCCTTCTCAGAGTGATAAAAATGTTTTTTTTAGAATGTCAAGATAGAGGCTTCAACAAATCGGGCATCATGGGTTACATAGACTAAATCCATCAAACAAACTCCCCCAGCCGCTGTATCGCCCGGTACCGCTCCTTCTCCCCGATCTCCGCCCCCTCGATCGCATCTCGCAGCACATCAATCGTCTGATCGTACGTGCCCCGATCCACCGGATACGGATACCCGTCTTTTCCCCCGTGCGCAAATGAGTATGTCGCGGGATCCTGCCAGCTCGGCTCGGTCCCGAAGATCAGATCAGAGACCAGTGCAAGAGCCCGCACTTTCTGCGGACCCATCCCCGCAAGCGAGAGGAGTTCCTCGTAGCTCTCGGGCTGGAGTTCATACGCGTTCTTAAGCACCTTCCAGCCTTGTTTCCCGAGATCGCAGTTGAGAACCGGATGATGCGCTGGCATCGTGAGCGACGGAGGGGGCGGCGTGGCAAGTGATGGGGCATATGACACCCCATCAAAATCAAAGAGCGTCGTCTGACTTCTATCTGACCTGAAATACCGCATCAGGTGATCGGGATCGTCCTTCACGAGATCGAGACTCGTCTTCCTCGTCTCTTCACTCACCCCCGCTGTCATGTCCAGCACCTCGTCCTCTGCGCCCACCCGATCGCAGCAGATCCCGAGGTGTGGCTCGCAGACGAACCGCTCTACATCCGACGACAACCAGTGGTACCGCCGTGCGTAGCGATCCTCGTTGTTCATGCCTTGCTGCACCACTGCCCAGTCACCTTTCTCTGTAAAGATGAAGCAGTGGTGGTATAACTGGTATCCGTCCTGAACGCACGTATTATCGACTTTTGCTGACATCCTGCTTGAATACACGAGTTCATCCACCGTACCTCCCGAGAGCGAGAACGCATCCGACTCTGATATCGCTCTGATCTCATCAGGCGTCTTTCTCGACGTTTTGCCCTTCCCGCCGGCAACGGCGATTCCCATCTCCTCAGGATCGATTGCCACCTTGAGCGCGCCGCAGGTCGTGGTCGTCGTGCCTGATGAGTGCCAGTCAAATCCGAGCACGCACGAGAACGCCTGGAACCAGTACGGATCAGCGATTCTGTGCAGAAACTCTTTAGTCCCGTACTCGTAGATGATGATCTTGGTAATCTCGCGTGAGAGCCCGACCATCCTCTGGAACAGCCATCGCGGCGCACGCCCGCCGTGCAGCGGCAGGTTCACTGTACCGGTCTTCATGACCCTGGTCCTGGCTCCACGGTCACCCTATATGATGGGTGATGTAATTGAAGGTAACCATCCCGAGGACCATGCAGACCGCAAGCATGGAAATGACTTTGTCAATTCCGGTCTGCATCCCATTCTCAAGCAGATACAGAACACCGCCGCAGATCAACACCATAACCAGCGAGACCGCTACAGCCGCGATGCCGCCGCCGACCAGCGCTCCGATCCTGTCCGCACCCCGCTCCTCAAAGAAGACTGAGCCGAGCACGAAGATGATCGCAAACGCCATCAGCAGTGCCGGAAGCGGGATTGGATTCCCACTTTTTGCAAAGAGGCGGACCGCACCAAAAACAATAGAGATCATCCCGAGTGCGAGTATTGCCGATATCCCGAGCGCTTTTGCGAATCTATTTTCCATCCATTGTAGTTTGCCCAATTTTTTCATGTGAAGTATGCACCTTCCAACAATTTGTTTATCTCTCCCTTTCTGTCACGGATAGTTACCTTTTTTGGTAGGGCGCGAAACGTAATCTCCAGTCTACCGTCTTTCCATTCATGCCCGACGACATCTTCCCATTTGACAAAACACACCTCAAGATCTATTCCTTTTTCATAGATTTCACGTTTTCTCATAGAACCGCCAAGAAACGCACCGCCCAGACCCCCATAGAACGCAGCATACGAAAATATGGAGAAGGGTCCGCCAGCAACTGCGGAACCATAAAAGAGTAGTGCGGCTGGCACACCAATCATGATCAACGGTACTATAAGCATCTTCCCTTCGAGAATGCCTACTGCCCCGGCAAGTTTTTCGCCCTTGTCCATTCGTTTTATCTGTTTTGTAGCTATGTGCCAGATCAGGAGAATCGTTAGCATGCTTGAAAAAACCAGCAACCCAATAGCCCAATACAGATCTGCTGGTCTGCCCATAAAACAGTGGATCGATATGCCGATCAGAACGACGGATGATGCCCATATAACGAGCGCGATTTTGGGAAAATCTCTTTTCAAATTCATCGTATCAATTGTTGGGAATAAGGAGATCAATGAATCGACTGCATCACTTTCACTTCCCACGTCTCGCAGTGTCACGGGCAAGTTGTTTGATCAACGGTCTCTCAATCCGACTCAGAACTGTTGAAGACGTGATATCCCTCCTTTTGCTGTCAGCGTTTTTTCTTTTCGGGGCTGTGTGTGGGAGCGAACCGTATACGCGGTGTCATGCGTAATGTCACGTGTCATTGGGTTCTTTATAGACTTCCCCTGCCCATAAACCACCACTTTCACTTCGCAGAGACCAGCGCGGTGATCACGTCTGAATCCCGCTTCAGTGTCTTCAGTTGATCGGCAGGTCCGATTACGGTCAAGCGGGGTCGGATAGTCGGTTTCTTGAGCAGTTTGTCGACCCACGATTGGTGCATATCTCCGGGGTAGCTCTCAATCTCGATGCCTGCAAACTCCCCTGGTGAGATCTTCGCCATCGTCGCCTCGATCAACCGGGACTCTTCGGACGGGGACAGTCCACTCTCAAGAACGATAATCTTCCCCTTCTCTACACCATCAAGGATCATTCGCACTTTTTCAACCGTTGTGAGTCGCTTGAGCTTCTCCTTTGAGATCAGATCCATCTGTATGCCTTCCATCCAATCACCCGAAATGATCCGCAATCTGTTCATACAGAAGGTCGATGTTGTCGCCGGTCAGCGCAGAGATTGGCACCATCGGGTGCTGCGGAAACGCGCTCTTGATGTGGGACGGTGCAGACTCCGCGAGATCGATCTTGTTTGCGGCGATCAGGAGCGGAAGCTTGCGTGCCTCCATGTTGCCGATCACCGTGACGTTCACCTGTGTGAACGGATCTTCGGTCGCATCCATCACCAGAATTACGCCTTCAAGGTCATCGAGCCACCGGACTGCCTCTATCACGCCCTCGGTTGCTTCTTTCGCCCGTCTCCGGGATTCATCCTCGCTTAAACCTTTTGCCATGAAGTCCTGAAAATCAATCTTGGTCGCAAGTCCTGGCGTGTCCACAATGTCCAGCGTGATTGATGAGCCGTTCGCCGCGATTGTCACACCTTCTCTGCGATGCGCCCTTCTGGTTTCATGCGGGATATCAGAGACCGAGCCGATCGCGTCCCCTGTGAAATCCCGCACGATCCGGTTAGCGAGCGTGGTCTTCCCGGCGTTCGGCGGACCGTATATCCCGATCCGGCGAATTTTTCCACGCTTGAGTATTCGTTTGAATGTCAGAGTGAAGTTTCGTTTAATCTTCTTTATGATGCCCATTGCGACCACCGTAATTACATCTAGAGTATTGATTATCGATTAACATAAATGTTTCTCGCCCTAAATTTTATTTCTCTCCTTTCTGCACCAAAATCGCATTCTTTAAACTCAATTCGCCGATAGCAACCTTTTCTGCAAGAACGCGTGAAATCGTGAGTTCGCCACCGGTCTTCTCCCGGCTCTGATCCTGAATTGATCGGATCTCGCCGGTTGACGGGGTTATGAACTGTTTTCCGATCGGTGCACCTCTGAGACGTGCGATTCTGATTGCGGCATGCATATCGGAATCTCTGCCCACTGGTGTGGTTCCGGTCTCGTCCACCAGTTCCACGCGCAAGCCGGGTTTGAGCAGCGAGTTGACCAGCTGGGTTCTGATCAGCCGTGCACCATCCCCGATGCGGATTATTGTGTCTCTTGTGTGCATGGCGTCCATGGATCGCAAGATCCGTTGAACCGTCTGGTAGACGTCTGCCATGGGCACCCGGTAGGCAGAGAGTACAGAATTTCCGGCAAGCACGGCGACACCGGTCTGCTCGCCCGGGTCGATTCCGATTATGATGCTGATATCAGTCTGGTCACGCAGTTTCATAATCGCACGATTCACGACCATGTCAGCATCCTCCGGAAGGTCGTCCATCGTTAATACTATGTGATCCGAATCAAAATCGATTGCATCCACCTCTGACTGCGTGGTGATCACAACCCCGATGCGTGCAGGTATCTCCTCACCGACTCTGAATGTTGCGATTTTGAGACCTCTCGACCGCATCTCCGAGATGATTGGTGGGTGCAGCGAGAAATCGTCTGTTATTAGTGCAATCTGCTTGATTGGGGCACCTCCGCGTGGTCATTGGTGCGAGGCAGGATATGGTTTTTGGGCGGCGTCCCGCAAACCGTGGCTTTGAATTGATAACAATCGAGCTTGATTGTGATTCTACGTAATTGTGATGTGCCACTCATACTTAGAATCAGGGTACTGTCTGAAAATAAAGTGAATTACCACAGCGGAGAACGCGGAGGTCACAGAGTTTTGAGACCGTTTTCAACCCTCCGCGCCCAGCAATTCTAATTATGGCCCCACCCACTCAAACTGCCGTGATCGCTCACTCAAATTTGGGTCTTTGGTAATTCGCGTTGCATGTATGGGGGCTGTATCACACTACAAAACAAAACCACTATCAGGTGCTTCAATAGGTGGTAAATCCGAAGAAGTTAAGAGTCGATCTGAAAAATTGTGGATTGTGCGAATGAAAAGCTTTTTATGCAAGGTTACAAT
>JAYEFS010000010.1:0-6248 GCA_034658695.1 Methanobacteriota archaeon
GGGATACCAGTTAGATAAACCGATCTGTTGGTTTGATTTTATCGCTGATGGTAACATTATCCAGAAAAAAGGAACAACAAGCAATTTCCGTTACTGTTCGTCTTCCACGCCATATTTTCTCACCAACTTTTTGATACCATCTTCAGATAAGACCGTAAAGAATTTATTGAAGGCTTCTTTTACATTCATTTTTTTGTCTCCTATTTCATGTAATAATAGTTATTACATATTGATAAATAGAATACGTTGGGGTATATTAATTTTATTCCTTTGAAAAACTATATGCTAGCTCAAGTTTACGAAAATGGGCGTCTGGGAGATCACGACATCAGTTTAATAAACATAAGCAGAATATGTAGTGAATAATGACAGTTCGGTTCATTCTAACGGATTACGTAAGCCAGCTATTGGCACATGCGGTCTACGACAAACTGGATGACAGCATGTATGCCGGACGAATTTCACAATGCAGGGGGGTAGTAGTATTTGGAGCAACCCTGCGTGAATGCGAGGATGAGCTTCACTCAACCCTTGAAGATTGGATTCTGGTCGGTCTCAAGTTGGGGCATCCCTTACCCGTGATTGCCGAAATTAATCTGAACAAGGATCTGGCTTATGAGCCCATGGACGCCCTGTAAACGCCGGGATTTTATCCGACGGCTGCGGAAGTTGGGTTTTGATGGACCCTATTCCGATACACACCATCAATTTATGATTCATGGGCAGAACCGTATAGCGATCCCGTCCAATGCTGAATACTCTGTGCCTCAACTTCGGATGATGATTCGTGAGGTCGAAGGGATCTTGGATTGTGACATTGCAGTGAATGAGTGGAACAAATTGCGGTAACTAACGTCGCCTAACACTGTTGGGGTTGGATACGGGATTGCGATCAACGTGAGAGTGATCGGGGCGAGGGATGGAGCTCGGGGATAGCCGGTGATTATGCAACCGATGTCGTCCAATCAGCAATTTTCGCAGCAGTGCTGGGTCGAATGTTCCTGGTTCTAACGTTTTCTGTGGTCGATAGCAGTAGCCCACCCTCCACGTTGTAGCAATCGTGGGCGCCACTCCTTCGTCTTTGCGTCTCTGCGACTTTGCGACTTTGCGTTAAATCAGAGGAACGCAAAGACGCTAGGGCGCAAAGGCGCAAAGGTTGGAAACCACAGAATCCATCAGAATCAGGAATGTTCTTGTTCTGGCATCGGGCATCGTGACAACACCAATTCGGCACATACAATATTGTCACGTTTGGCAGCAGGGACGTCTGAATCGCCAATACAAAGCAGCGAAGAACCCTTACTCCGACAGAACTCGGCTGCAAATGCCACGAGTCGCAACCAGCATCATCGCACCTTCACTTCACAACCTCGCTCGCATTCGTGATCACCGGGTCCGCACCAAGCACCTCTAGCCTCGTTGCGATCTCGTTTGCGCCGTGATGCCCGCCAGTGACTGCGATTGCGTGCCTGAGCGCACAGTCAACGACAACGACTGCAGGATCGGTCCATTTGCTCCGCAGAAACGGCGCAATCATCCTGACCGCAATCCCGCAGGACATGATCGCAACAATCGCATCATACCCGAAATCCTGAGAAAAGGCTTGGGAAAACGCAGAATCCGAGTACCAGATCACCTTTCCGCCGACGAGACCCGCGACGCGCTCTGCAACCGCCCGGTTTCGCTCAAAGGATATCACTGCGATCCGTATAGGTGTGACCTCCTGAAACTCTTCGGATGCACAACATCGCCGATCAGAATCATGGCTGATCTCTCTATGCCCGCCGCCCTCACCTTCTCTGCGATATCTGCGACCGTGCCACGAATTATCTGCTCGTCCTGCCACGATGCACGGTAAACAACCGCAACCGGAGTCTCCCCCGGATACAAAACTTTTTCCATGATCTCATCGATCTTGCTCGTGCCCAGGAATATCGCCATCGTTGCGCCGTGCTTTGAGAGCTCTCGTATCGAGTCTGATTCGAGTGTCTCGCCAGCCGGGCGGGTTATGATCAAAGTTTCTGTGACTCCCGAGAGCGTGAGTTGTGTTTTGAGTGCGGCTGATGCGGCAAAGATCGATGACACTCCCGGGATGATCTCAACACCGATATCATGGCTCTTCAGCGCTGCGATCTGCTCGCATATCGCGCCGTAGAGCGATGGGTCCCCGGTGTGCAGACGAACGACATGTTTTCCGCTGTAAACTGCGTCCACCATGAGATCGGTCAGTTCATCGAGGCTGAGTCCGTAACTGTTGATGGCTTCCCCGTGGCTGTACGCCGCGATAGCGGGATTTACGAGCGAGCCAGTGTAGATCACGAGATCGGCGCTCTCGAGCAGTTCCTTTCCTCGAAGCGTGATCAGCTTCGGGTCGCCGGGTCCTGCACCCACGAAATAGACTTTTTCTGGCATTATTACCCCTCCTGAATCTTCACTTCATTCTTGTTAGTCGTCTCATCCATCTCATTCACCCCATTATCCTCATTATTCTTATTCTTCTTGCTCGCATGCAGAATGCTGAAATAATCCCCAGTATCCGGGATATCATCGGTTACCCGCTCCGCATCAGAGAAGAGCTTCTCAGCAAAGATGAAATTACTGTAACCATCTTTAATCAGATCATCTCTGATCTTTTTTGGTCTCCGAGCCTTCAACACGATCTTTGTTGTGACAGGCGAGCCATCACTGACCACAAACGAGCGGTCTATGCCAGCGCCGGTTCTTGATGCGAACGCAGTGATCGAACTGATTCCCGGGACGGTTTTAATTATAATGTCCGGATGTTTCTCACGTATCCACCGCTTCAGGCGGGTGAACGTCGAAAAGAAGTTGGGGTCGCCGATCAGCCCGAATGCAACCAGTTTGTGTCTGGCTTCGGCGGAAACGACATCTGCGTTATTGCTGATGGTTGTGTCCAGCGTGGTTTTGTCGTGCGTCATCGGAAAATCGAGAATCTCGGCATCCGTGTACGGCGAAACCAGTTCTAAAGCGAGTTTTCCGGGCACATAGACCGTGTCGCTCTCTTTCAGTATTCTTACCGCTTTCAGCGTCAGCAGTTCAGGGTCGCCGGGTCCGAGCCCAAGTCCGATCAGCATCGTTTCTCTCCGTCTTGTTCATTCGCATTCATCGTGTTCATCGTGTTCGGAAAGTAGAGTGTAATTGTCTTCATAATTCTTGACTTGTCCCATGGTGGTATAAATTTATTGGGATTGTAACAGGGGATGCTGCATAAGATGTTTATAGTTGTCAGGCGAAAGGCACGCAACAAGGATTTAATCCACATAACAACCACGGGACGATTATCTGAATGAACAAAAAACCACCGAAGTGGGCGATTGCCGTATGGGTTCTTGGAATATTGTGTGTTATCGCCCAAACGCTGAGCGCATATCATTTAGCCACAACAACGTTGTTGGAGTGCTGATTGGAATTGCGTTGACTGTCGTATGGATAATCTGGGTGATACTGGTGTGGCATCAGGAAATTGTTGAGCAATGGTCGCGAATACGGGGGAAGAATCATGAGGCGAATTGATCCGGAAACAAATACACGAGCGGAGTTTGAAAATTTTGAGAGATCGAGAGATCGAGAGAGCGGGGGGCAAGTGCAAGGTGCGACAATGCGATACGATAGAATAAAACATGAGGTGACCCGCAATGAACCATGACCCTGACCTCCACTACAATGTCGCAATCATCGGCGCAGGACCTGCTGGCGCAACTGCAGCACGATACGCGGCAGAAGACGCAAGCACGATATTAATCGAGAAGAAAAAGACGATTGGAGCACCTGTACAGTGCGCTGGCTTTCTCCCGAAGTACGACGAACTCGAGGAGTTGATGCCGGACGCAGGTCTTCCTGACACCTTCCGTTATCCTGCAAGCTGCGTCTACACCGAGACAAAATGCCAGCGGTTCATTGCGCCGACCGGTGACTCCAAGGAGTTCAATGTCGATGCCAACGTGCTCGACCGAAAGCGATTTGATCAGTATCTCGCAGAACGAGCGGTCAGCGCAGGCGCAGATCTTCGCATTGGAACGAGAGTTACCGCAATCGACGGTAACTCAATTGAGATTGCCGGAATGTGGGGCAGCCACACCATCACTGCTGATGTGATCATCGGTGCGGACGGACCTTCCTCAATTGTGGCAAAAGCAGCAAAGCTTCCCGGAGTCGAGGACGATCCGATGGGAGTCGCTCACGCTATAGCTTATGACATGACCGGGGTTGAGGTCGACAACGAGGCTATCGAGATGCACTTTGGCAGGAACTTTGTGCCGGGCGGGTACGCATGGATCGTGCCGCACGGGGGGGCTTCCGCAAACGTTGGGATGGGCATCAGAAAAGCGATGTGCGAGCCCGGGGTTAGGTTTCGGAACTATCTGCATCGTTTTATAAGGGAGCATCCGATTGCAAGCGAGAAATTGAAGGGAGGGAAGGTTACATCAGTCATTGCGGGAATGGTTCCTGTCGGGGGCGCTCCTGCAAAGACGTGCGCAGGAAACGTTATGATCGCGGGCGACGCTGCCGGGCACCTGATTGCGACAAACGGCGGCGGGATCCCGACTGCGATGGTTGCAGGGAAGATTGCGGGCGAGACTGCGGCGGACGTTGTGAACGGAAGATGCGCAGTCGATGCGTACGAGTCGCGATGGCGTAGCGAGATCGGGATACAGATCACGACATCAGTCTATGTGCGGAAGCTGATGGATGGCATGATGCGATCCGACTCGATGATGACTGCGGTCATGAACATGGTCTCGCCTGCGCAGATGAAGGCGCTCCAGCGGGGGCAGCTTCCGGATGCTGTGAAGCGGCTGCTTAAGGGGATGCAGAGGCGGATGGGGTGAAATATGGTTTGTCCGGGAAAGAAAAGGTGTGTAGGATGAGAGGAAGCAAATAATGAAAATGGCGGTAACTACTCAAGCATGTTGATTGGTCTCTCGATTGTGATTATATTCAGAATAGTCCAGATGGAGATTTCACCGAAGCTCTATATGATATTTCCTGATTCTGATGGATTCTGTGGTTTTCAAAAGATGTCGGAAGAGACTTATTCATCCTTCGCGTCTTGACGTCTTGGCGTTTCTCTGATTTAACGCAGAGAGGTGCCCGCGACCCCACACACGTGAAGGCTACCGATAGCGACCACAGAAAACGGCAGAACCAGGATATTTCATGGTAACAGAGATCAAGCCTGGTGAATTGTGGCTTGAGGACTGTCCATCCGGAAGAGCGATATGTTCGGTCTTCGTCTCTGCCGAGATCAGTTCAATGTGCGAGATATGGCATGTGATACCTCCTGATCCGGGCAGAACCGACCGAGGGTGGGAGATTGCTGGAAAGCAGGAATGTTTCTGGTTCTAACGTTTTCTGTGGTCGATAGCAGTAGCCCACGTTATAGTAATCGTGGGCGCTACTCCTTCGTCTTTGCGTCTTTGCGTCTCTGCGACTTTGCGTTAAATCAGAGGAACGCAAAGACGCAAAGACGCGAGGGCGCAAAGGTTGGAAACCACAGAATCCATCAGAATCAGGAATGTTTACCTACGGTAAGAAATGATGATGAGTGCAGCCATGAAGGTGGTAAAAATTACAGAACTTAATTTCAAATGCATGGGATGCAAGAGATATTTCGACTGTGATGTAGGACAAATTTCGTTTCCGCCGAAGCAAGAACGTCCTCGTTTTGAAAAGAATATAATCTGTCCCAGATGTGGGATTCGAAGCATGGACGAAGTTGAATTGTCCGAATATGGACAGACCCAACTGGGCGCGGTGTATTTTTCATCGCTGTGATGGGGTGATTTATCTGGGCACCCCCTGACTGAGTGTATCTGGCTCCATCCCTTCGGCACTTCTTCCAAGTCCAGCCTTGCGGCTAACTTTATAACCATCGAAAACGTTATATGAAATTGTCTGCCTGCAAAGCTTAAAATGGACTGCCACGAATATCACTGTTGAACTGAAAGGAGGTTTGAAATGCCCAACTTACCTGTTTTCGCCATAACCGAAACAGAACCCACGCCACTTCTGCGGGATTTTGCCACATTTACCCGATACTTAAGTACACACCGCATCGTCATAACCCGTGCCAACGAGTTCCTATCCGGAAGAGACTTATATGAACTGAACCAGGGGATGACTCATCCGCTCCCGGATACTACCCCGCGAACCAGCCAGAGTTTGTATCCACTGTTGCATCTGTTTTATCATCTGGTTCTGGCTGGGGAATTGTTCCGGAAAGTTTC
>JAYEFS010000011.1:0-6239 GCA_034658695.1 Methanobacteriota archaeon
TCGGAACACGCCCATATCACCGGAATCACTGGCAAGACACTGGAGTCCACGCAGCAAACTCGATTTACCCCGGGCGTTCGGCGCAGTAATCCGGTTGATTCCTTTCTTGAGTTCGAATTCATGAACTCCTGTAAATCCACCAACGTTTTGCAGTTCAAGTTTCATTGTATCTCCCCAAGTTATATGAAACAAAAAAATAATGCCCCCGAATCTCTCCGGGGATTGCGTACCTCTACTTCCGTCTCTAACCGGAACCGTACCTGATTGCAAGCTCTTCCTGTTCGCTCGGGGGCACAGGCTCTGAGACCAGAACGTATTCCGCCTTGTCCGATAGATACTTCATGATCGACTCCGAGCGATCCGGATCGAAGGTGTTCATGTTGTCATCGATCACGAAGAATGGGAACTCAGGGATGTAATTCTCCTTTGCAGAGATCTGGAAGACTATGCCCAGTGTCAACTGCTCTGCCTTGCTCAGACTGGAGAGTGACTGTACCTTTCCGCTCTCATGCTCCACTTTCACATCAAGCGAATTCAGCCGGTCCCGCACCAGATTCTTTGTGATCTCAATACTGCGGAAGGTTGTGAACCCCATAGCCTTGTAGATGTCGTTTATGTTTTTGTTGAAGAGATCAACCGCCCCAAAGACCTCATGCTCCCATTCATCCTTCAGTTCCTCGATCTCTGATCGTAAGCGACCGAGTCCCTGCTCCTTCTTCTTCGCATACTCCTCGAGCGGTTCTCCGACCTTGTAATCCGGAATCGCCGAGGTGAGCCTGTCAATCTCCTTCTGGTTGTTTTTGATCTCAGTCTCGAATGCTCCGACCTTCTCCCTCAGCTCGTTGAGATGGTCTTTGTTCTCGGTACTCGCAATCTTTGCAGCAGCCTTGTAGTCTTCATTGAGACCTCCCAGTTCATACTCTCTCTCTGCAATCTCATCAGTGATCTTATCTGTGAGGTCCTGGTCTTTGTTCAACTCGTTGAGGTGCGCCTCGGAATCACGCTTCGCTTTGTCCCGATCCCGTCTCTTCGAGTTAATCTCATCCTTCTTCCTCTGCAGTTCGTCTCTTTCTGCTTTGATCACCTTTATATCCTCATCTTCACTGCGCATCTCCTTTGAGAGGTCTGTTGCGCGCTCGCGCAGTTCCTTTCTCCTTGTATCGAGTGATCCAAGAACCGCATTGCCCCCACATACAGGGCACTCACCAGGGTTTCCGAGAAGGTCGTATGCGCCAGTGATTAATGGATCATCCTTCACCCGGTCGGGTATGACATGTTCGGACTCTCCAAATATCTTGTAGGCTTTATCGACAACCCCCTGCAGGTCATCAAGCACATCCTTCCCTGTCTTCAGATCCTTCTTCCTTCGCTCATGAACCTGAATCTTCTCAGTGAAATTTTCGACGCTTTCTGTCTCGGATCTCTGTTCAAAGTCATCGATCTCCTCCTTGAGCCGTTCATACAGTGCGTGAGTCTTATCGTATTGATCGCGGTACCGTTTGACCTCACCTTCACGGCTTCTGAGCCGTTCCTCGAGGTCGCGGATCTCCTGTTTCTTGGCGCCGATATCTTCACCGACCTTGGTGAGATCCATAGTCCCGGTCTCTTTCGCAATCTCACTCTCCAGTTCCTGCACTTCCTCTTGCAGCCTCTGGATGTCGCCTCGCATCGTCTTGATCTCTGCATCGAGCCTCTGGGCGCCCTTGAGATTCTCGATATACATCTCAAGTTCTCGCTTCTTCTCTTCCAGCTGAGCTTCCTTTCTGCGGATGTCTGCCCCGACGACCTCGGCTCCACTGATGCTGTTAACAAACCGGAGCACATCAAAAGCGTTCTGGTCGATCTCCAGAACCACCCTGCTCTTCGGCGTGAAGAATGCGATCTTCTCGGCGTTCCGCCACTCGCTGTTCTCATCAAAGAACGTGTGATCCGCTGACGTGTTCACGCGCACCACATCGTTCACACGCGTGAGATTTCGTGAGTACTCATTATCGAGTTTGACATAACCGGAATCGCTATCATCGTTTAGAGAATCTCGGAACACGCCCATATCATCGGAATCACTGGCGAGACACTGAAGTCCACGCAGCAAACTCGATTTACCTTTGGCATTCGGCGCAGTAATCCGGTTGATCCCTTTCTTGAGTTCAAATTCATGAACTCCTGTAAATCCACCTATATTTTGCAGTTCAAGTTTCATTGTATCTCCTTATGTAATTTATTTCTCATAAAGATCGCGTTCGGCACGCTTTGCATGCTCCTCAAAGCTCTTCTTCTTCATCCGCTCGGTCAGCAGTACTCCTGGTTTGTTCTCCATCTCGAATATCGTGTCGATTCGATGAAGAAGACCGTGTGAAAGTGGTATTCTTCTGCCATCTTTCGTGTAGATCAGTGCTCCGCTGTCGGAATGCACCGTATCCGTATATTCAGCAAAAAACATATCCACTTCTGCGCCTTTACCGGATGTAAAGAATCCTTTGCACTTATCTCTCTCAAATTCGTACGCATACTTGCGGTATTCATCCCATTTTACATTTGACCGCTTTATCACCGACTTCCACTGCACTTCGGTCAGATCATCCGGTTTTTCCGAGAGATCACCAGCTCCGACATCCGCACCATACAGTGTGTCCAGCACACGCCTCCTAAATGTGTACTGAATCACATGTCTGATCTTGTCGTTAAATTCCATCTCACCGAGGCGGCTCGCATCTTCGTGAATGGGTGTGCCGTCGACCACATCAGTGAGCAAAACAAACGCCAGCGTGCTCGGATAACCGGTATGGTCCTCAATCATCGTACTTGTCATTTCAGAAGATATTTCCCTGTTCATCCAATCACCAAAAGCACACCTCCTTTGCATCGCGCATACTTCAACCTTTCGCAGTCGCGAAGCTGTCACATTACGTGGTGTTGAGGGCATATCCCCACCAGTGGTGCGGTCGGGTAAGCTCAAATATAGTATGAACTCTCTTGAATGAATCTCGCTCTTGGGAAAACAACATTTAATCTGTGTCCATCAGTGTTCATCTGTGGCTGATAAAAGCTTTTAGCCACAGATGAACACCGATTTCACAGATTTTACCTACAACTCACCGGAACAGATTCATGGAATCTTCTGTAGCACCATATGACGTGACAGTCTCGCAGTCGCAGAGCTATCGACCCGACTGCCAGACGCAGCCATCATTGCCTCAGAAGCAGAGCGATCGGGTCAACATTTAAGTGATGCGACAACCGAAGTCACACGAAGCGAGGTTAGCTGCATGAAGACCATCCACATCACAGTAACAGGCAGGGTGCAGGGCGTAGGGTTCCGCTACTTCACTGTGGGATGTGCAAATGACCTCGGCATAATGGGCTGGGTCAGGAATCTGCCTGATGGCAAGGTCGAGGCAGTGATCCGGGGGCAGGATGCAGAGGTCAAAGAGATGACCCGACTGATAGGACGAGGTCCGAGAGCAGCAGACGTAACAGATATACGGATTGAGGCGGTTGACGCGGTTGACGCGGAAGAATTCGCCGGATTTGTAATGAGGTTCTGATGAAAAACGATCTGATCGAACGCCTGGGAAAGGTACGCGGGTTTGAGATCATCAAAAGCGATCAGCAGCATACGCTGGTTGATCTTCGCGCTTTTGCAATGGACGCATCAGAATTGATCAGGCGACTTTCAGAGCATGGAGTCGTTCTTCAAAAGTGCGGCAAGGATTGTATCGAGATTGATTCCGAGTCCCTGAAACCGGAACTGATCGATGCGATCAACAACACCGTATCCGAATGGGGACGGGATCTTGCCAGTAGAAGCATTGAAGACGTATTAAAAGGCGGGATATGCGTGGGCAGAAGAGATTGTGAATATTATCCATGTCATTTCGAGGGACAGGACTGTACGTTCTGCTTCTGTCCGTTTTATCCATGTAACGATGAGCGGACAGGCGGCAGATATGTTGAGCGTTCGAGCGGCGGCAAAGTCTGGAGTTGTGTTGACTGCACAATCATCCATGAGCCTGATGTCGCAGAGGAAGTTCTTGAAGGATTGAAGGCGCTCAAGCCAGGAGAGGATATGCGATCGGTCTTTGAGCGCGTGATTGTGAAACGGCTGGTTTCAAGGGGGTTGTGATTGTGGGGTCTGTGGTAATTGTGATGGCGAATCTTGCCGCGAACCACAGAGTTTGACGGTGGCACGGGGATCACTCTGATTTCTTGTGAAGAGATCGTCCTGTCACACAACAGAGGTTTGCCAAATTGTGCTCCGGTCTTTCTCGGGGCGACGTCCATCTGTCAGGTGCTCTCTTGTCTGTCTCGATTCTGTGCGCGTGCAGGCGCAGCTTCGGGCACGTAGCCTGACTGATGTCTCAGTCAATGCCAGTCGATGCAACATGGCTGCACGCAAAACCACCGGTTCCTTCTCTCTGCACTGGTTGTGTGGAATCACCGAAACCCGTGGGAAAATATATAGCCACCCACGAACAATTCACAGAAAGAAGGGAAAGGCATGCAAGTGGAAAAGCTCCGACAATCCTTATACCTCAAACACAGTACATATCGGTGTCCGCCCTCTGATGGAGATGAGATCCGCGCATGAGCGACGATGATGTGCTTCGGAAGATCAAGAGCGCCGCAAGAAAAGGAGCGACAGAGCATGACCTCTCACATAACCAGCTGACCGTTCTTCCGCCTGAGATCGGTGAACTGACCCGCTTGACACGGCTTGGCCTCTCGGGTAACCAGCTGACAACTTTTCCTCCTGAGATCAGTAAACTGACCAACCTGACCGAGCTTAGTAACCGCGCACGAATAACCGGTACATTTAAGGCAATACCTCTCGAAACTACTTCCTATCAACCCGTTTCACCACAAAATTCGCAATCTCTGTGCACTCCGTGTCCTCTGTGGTTCAATCCATGAGATAATCTAAAGAATATATTACAAAAAATAAAACCACAGAGAGCACAGAGGACACAGAGAGGGGTTTTTTGGAGTCGCAGAATATGTCCACGAAGAAGTTAATTTTGTTCAGGTTAATTATGCGCGGTTACTTAGCCTCGTGAATAACCAACTGACCACACTTCCCCCTGAGATTGGTAAACTGACGAACCTGACATGGCTTAACCTCCACGATAACCAGCTGACCACACTTCCCCCTGAGATTGGCAAACTGACGAACCTGACATGGCTTAACCTCCACGATAACCAGCTGACTGCCCTTCCTTCCGAGATTGCTGAACTGAAAAGCCTGACAGTGCTTTACCTTTCGTATAACAAGCTGACCGCTCTTCCTCTGGAGATTTCTGAACTGAAGAGCCTGACAACGCTGTACCTCGGAGAGAATCCACTCCCGATCCCGCCTGAAATCCTTGTGAAAACAGACGAACCCGCGACCATCATCAACTATTATCTGCAGCACGAAGCCGGTGAGAGGAAGCCCTTAAACGAAGCCAAGATGATCCTTGTGGGGCAGGGGAGCGTTGGCAAGACCTCGCTTGTGAAGTGTCTCTTGTGGGGTGAGTTTGACCCGCATGAAGAGAAGACCGAGGGAATCGAGATCGAAGAGTGGCAGGTTGCGGTTGATGACCAGAAGATCAGGCTCAATGTGTGGGACTTTGGCGGGCAGGAGATCATGCATGCCACCCACCAGTTCTTCCTGACCAAACGCAGTCTTTATCTGCTTGTTCTGGATGCGCGGCTCGGGGACGAGGAGAACCGGATTGAGTACTGGCTCAAGATCATCAAGAGCTTCGGCGGGGACTCTCCAGTCATAATCGTCGGCAACAAGATCGACGAGCAGCCGCTCGACATCGATAGGCGGGGGCTAATGACAAAGTACAGAAGCATTAGAGAGATTACCCCTGTCTCCTGTAAGGGATGTGATGGTATTGATGGTAAGGTATGTGAGGGCATCGATGGATTGAAAGATGTCATCGCAAGCGAGGTCGGCTCACTTGAGCACATCCACGATCCGCTACTGACCACATGGTCTGCTGTCAAGAACCAGCTGGAAGGGATGGATAAGGACTATATCCCATATCGCGAGTATCTGAACCTGTGCCAGACTGAAGGCATAACCGACGATCTCAATCAGCGCACCCTCATCCGCTTACTTCATGATCTGGGAATCGTTCTCAATTTTCAGGATGATCCCACTCGAAGAGACCAATATCTTAAACCCGGAGTGGGTCACAAAAGGCGTTTACGCGATTCTGAATTCCAATGAGTTGTTCCATGCAAAAGGTGTT
>JAYEFS010000012.1:0-6229 GCA_034658695.1 Methanobacteriota archaeon
TTTTCGCGAACATTTTAGGTTATGGGGCACTTCTACTTCATCACATTACACGACAAACCGATATCGAGAGGCAGTATAGTCATACGGCATTTCGGATGAGGGTGCTAAAAGAGAGCGGGAATTGCTGGTAGCCAAATAGCTGTAGCAATTTCTCTATTATTAAAAAGATTCATAGATCACCACTAATTTCATTACAGAAAACAACGCCCAAGCAATTTCGCCTAATTTCTTGTATCCGAACTTATTTCGCATATCCTTCCAGTTTGGTGTTATATTCAAATCTTGTCCGAATATACATCCCTCTGGTCGAACTTCGATCATTGCTTACCCTCCCATACTCATTCTCCCCTTTTAAGCCCCGTCCACGCTGCCCCGCAATAAATTGTGGGGCATCCCTATTGTTTTTTGGACTTATCACATCTCCTTTCTAATTGACTATTCATTTCATTTTATAGGTCCATACTTTTATGTAAATTTTATCCAATTCTTCTTCGCTGATACCATATTTATTTGCAACTTCTGTTCTAACAGCATTTTCCAATTCTTCTTGATCGGCATATTTGTATGATAAGCCAGCATCTTCAGCTTCAATTAGCTTCTTGGTTTCTTCTAAAAGTCGGACATCATAATAATCGTGTATTTCAAATTCTCTCTCGGTAGGTCTGTCTGACGCATCCATACTTCCTACTTTATCCTTGATGTCAAAGTTGTATTGATATGATGATCTGTCATTGGTTGAAGCAATTGTAGAGGTAACACCTGCCCAATCACCATTTGGGCACCATTCACCCCTACCAAAAGTATAGATACTGTCTGCATCTTCTTTTCTGTCATAAGCAAACACTACAACTTCGTCTATATCAGGATATTCTAATGTTTTATCCATAACCACTTGAATCAAAGTAGATTTGAGTTCTTCTTTCGAAATATCAGAAGGAACTACCACTCGATATTCTTTTCTTATATTTATTGGTAAGTTTTCTATTTCGCTTGTACTATAAGCTGAAAGAGGTTTATCTAGCGCTTTGATGCTTATATCTTCAGTCTTGACTATTTCATAATTTCTAACCAGTGTACTATCATACTCTGGAACTCTAATATCACTCGATGTGACTGTCTTTTCCGGAGTAGTCGGTGCGGATATGGCTGGTGGTGTTGGTGGAGCTTCCGGTGTAGGTGGTGGCGAGGGTATTAATATCCCAATTATGAATAAGATCACAACTGCATACACTACATACCCGAATAGTCTAATTATTCGGCTTTCACTGCGAATCAAAGGCAATTTATCTTTTATTCCCATTTCTTTATTCACCTCTTTTTGTTCTTATAAGTCACTAAACCCAGGACTTAAGTCCAAGGCATGTATATCGCGTTTTCCTCAACAGCGAGCGCAATCGTCCCCCGACCAGAATCTTCTCCCACGATACTTCGGCGAGAAGACCGTATGGTCAAGAAGTGAAACCGTGTGTCGATCATGGCGGAGTTCTCTTCGTGCCATATAATTCACAGTAGAACTCGCCCTACATAAACCCTTTTCATGAGTGCTATGAAAACCTCGAAATATCACGATCCTTGCCGCCCACAACAACAATAACATTTGCACAACGGAAAGTATATTTCACATACTATAAAAAAACAACACCACGATCACTCACGCCCGCATCCGGCTTCTGTGTCTGTACACGACATACACAGCCAGAAGATATGCAAAGAGCGCAACGAAGACGAACGGCACGACCGAATCAAAAAGCATGGATGGCGCATACCAGCAGACCGAACAGAATGTGTACAGCACCAGTATCGTTGCAGCCAGCATACTTATGATTGTTTTCATGATTTAAACTCTCATTTTGGTTCTCGATAAGTTTTGCACATAGGAACTGTATAGGTACATGGAAATCATACCTGCCTGAGAATCTCGTAGCCAAAGACGGTGATCGTGACCATAACAGAGGTGAGCGAGAGCGCAAGCACCGTATTCGAGTACCATGCAGAGAGGATATACCATGACAGCCCGCCAAGAACATGCGTAATACTCATCAGCAGGATGATGTAGACGCCGATTGGGTATATCCCTGAATCCATAAGATATTTCAGCACGATATAACCGGCGACATAATAAAAAAAGACCGTAGCTGTAAGATATGGGATTACAACGCCGTGTTCGACCGCATAAACGAGTGTCGGGCTGTATTCATACTTGAGGATCCTCTCGATTCCGCCTGCAAGATGGAACGTGAGCACATAATCGATTACGACCGCAAGAGAGAGAATGAGCGGAATTGCTCTATAGTTGCGATAGGTCGATTGCAAGCTCTGCAATATTTGCCGCATAATCCCCGATCCTGATAAGACTATCTAAGACGATTTCCGGTGAGGAAATAGCTGTGGCAGACGTGGCAGCGGAAACCGACTTTGATAACCGCTCTTTTGCCAGGGCATTCTCTGAGATAACTTCATTTGCAAGAGATACATCAGACTTCCGGAGAGATTCGATGCTGCTTGTAACCAGATTCTGCGGAACACTGACAGATTCCCTAATCGGGAGCGCAGTAGCCGGGACGCCAGTGTGGTTGAACGTATCAGCGATCTTGACCGCATGATCCCCGATCCGCTCGAGATTCCCTGCTGCCAGCCGATAATAGAACGACTCGATGAGGCTCAATTTATCCGTCTCCAGTGACCTGATCAGATTCAACCGATTGACGAATTGTTTTGAGATCAGCAGGTACGCCCGATCGACCTCATCATCCCTTGAGATGATTTCTCTCAAGATTTCATCATCCTCGGTCCCGAGATAATTGATCAAACCATCAAGCATCAGGGATACAAGCGATGACATCCGTTTGATCCCCTTTTCTATCGTAAATTCCCCGGTATCAAGGAGATCCTGGATCACGACCTTTTTATCAGTCTCTTCAACCACCTCAAAACCGATTAAATTATGACATGTTCTCTTCATCTCCCTCGCCATCTCCTTCGGGATGTGATCCGCATAAATCTCGATGGACTGGTATCCCATCACATACGCGCCTATGAGGTCTCGTATGGTCGCATCAGTGAACTTAACGGCTCTGCCGTCGACGCTTGCGTTATCGAATTTCAATCGCTTCATGCGGGGATCCTGCCCGTGTTCGAGCGGGGTGATCACAATCGACCCGTCATCCAGATATGCGACCCTGACCAGCGATCCGGCGACCAGCCCCGAATCGACAGCCCATTTTTTCGGTAGCGTGACGATGTATGTCGATTTCCCGGTCACCTGCACCTTTCTGGTGTCCATTGCAACCCTCAGTTCAACTTCACACGGTCACCTGTTGCCATGTACACCACGCTTTCGCAGATATTGCCGACATGATCTCCGATCTGCTCAAGATACTGTGCCACAAACGTCAACTGTGATTCATCCTCGACCTTTTCTATATCCTCAACTATCAGCGTAATCGACACCCTCCTGAGCTGGTCAAACAACGCATCGATCTCATCGTCACGCTTTGCAATCTTGTAAGCCAGATCTGAGTTCAACTCACCAAAGGCACGCAGTGCGCCGCCAAGCATCTCGCATACTATATGTGCCATTGCGGAGATATCGATCAGGGACCTGACGTGTTTCTTATCCTTGGTTGTGATTGCAACCCTTGCAATATCCACGGCAAGGTCACTCATCCGCTCGATATCGAGATTGATCTTGACCACAGCCCCTATCGTCCGCATGTCCCGATCCATTGGCTGCTTCAGTACGGGAAGCTGCATACAGAGCACATCAATATCTGCAGAAAGACTGTCGATTCCTGCGTCGCCGGTTATCACAGCCTCTGCCTGCTCGACATTGTGATCCTGCAGTGCCTCAACTGAGTCCTTGATCGCTGAATTTGCCAGTTCTCCGAGCCTCAAAACGTTCTGTTGTATATCTACAAGTTTCTTGTGGTATTGTTCTTGAACCATCATAGTCCTCCTTATTCCTCTATCCAAACCTTCCTGTGATATAATCCTCGGCACTCTTCTTTTCCGGATTTTTAAAGATCTGTTTCGTCTTTACAGGATCAATTGTCTCGCTCTGGAGGAAGAATGCCGTGTGATCGGATACTCTCGATGCTTGCTGTACGTTGTTCGTGGCGATTGCAATCGTCACATTCTTTAACGCCTGCGTGCCACCGTACCAGAGGTTTAAGCCACGGCTTTCGATTCGGATGTCTTTTTCTGTCATTTCATAAGCCCCAGCGATTCAATAAACTCCTTGCCCGCGATAACATCGGGTAACGTCTTCATCTCAAGCACATACGTGCTGCAAAAATCAAGCTGGCAGAGGACACCCTCGAAATCAACAGAACCCCTGCCGGGTGCGAGATGCTCATCATACGCACCGTTGTTGTCATGCAGATGTACAACCTCAATCTTGCGCCCCATACGTTCGATGAACCATTCAGGCGGGATGCCCGAGTGGTGGGCATGACCGATATCAAAGGTCATGCCAAAACCGGGATTTCGGTTCAGGATATTCTGGATCGCCTCCGGATACAGCCCGAATTTAGTTATATGCTTCTCAAAACTGTCGTTCTCAACCAGGAGTCTCGTATCCAGCCCCTCATAATCCGCCGCAATCTCATCGAGTGACACCCTCATATTCTCTTCAGCCTGTGCAGTGACTCGTTTATGGTACTGCTCCGGAATGTGCCCCGCGTGTATGTTCACCCAGGATTTTGAACCGACCTCTTGCAGATACTCGCCCATCCGGATCACCTGAGCAACGCAGGACGCTCTCACTCGTTCATTCACGCTCGCAAGGTTAAATTCCCGGCTCGGAGCGTGGTACGAGATCGTGAAATCGTATTCGGAGAGAACCCGCCCCAGGAGAGCAGAGTCCACCGTTCCGTATACGTAATCGTTGTCTTTTCTGACCTCGATATGGTTAAATCCATTCGAATGCAGAAAATCCAGGAATTGCAGCGTGTCTTTCCCGAAACGGAGGTCCAGCGCCGCTCCAATTCGGATCATCTCACACCGCCTGCCGCATACACAACCTCTCCACCCACAATCGTACGCGTCACAACAGGAAGCTCCATCCGTTCCGAGACGACCAGCAGATCTGCCCGTTTCCCGATCTCGATTGACCCGATCATATCGCCCATGCCCACCGCCTCTGCCGGGTTCCGGGTGATCATATTAACAGCATCGGAAAGCGTCAGAACTCCCCGATTCCACAGGATGAATGCAGAGTAGAGCATGGACCCCGGGCTATAATCCGAGCAGAGAATGTCAACGAGACCGGCATCGATCGCCTCACTGGAACTGAGGTTGCCAGACGTTGACCTGCCGAGAACAACATTCGGTGCGCCCATGGAGATCGTCATGCCGAGTTCACGCCCCCTCTTTGCTGCATCAAGCGTTATCGGGAACTCAGAGATGCGGGCACCGATGCTGTGCACCAGTTCCACCTTTTCCGGGCTATCGTCGTCGTGCGATGCGATAGATATACCTCTCGCATGAGCAATTCCCGCAACTTCTCGCATATTCTGCAATAGCTCGCCCGCATAACCGGATTTTTTTCTGATGATCCGATCGATCTCATCGTCATTTAAGCCATATATCCTTTTATGATACTCCCGGTAACGCGTGTGTTCTGTAAACTGCCCCTGTCCCGGTGTATGATCCATCAATGAGACGAGTTTGACGAGCGGGCTTACAATTGCCTCAAACACGTCTTCCAGATCGCCGCTAATCTCGCATCTGACATGCGCAAAGTGATGCGTCAGAAACTCACCCCGAAGACGTGCCATCGTCTCCACAATCTCTTTTGAAGTGCCGACACTCCTGCTTTTAAGTTCATCCTCAAAGTATGCGATCGCATGTACTTTTGTTGTAATCCCCATACCCGCGTTTCTCCGGTCCAGATGCAGGAGCGCAAAGTCAACAGGAAATCTTGCGGACGGTCTTGGTGAGATTGCGGTCTCAAGATCATCCCCATGAATATCAACGATCCCTGGCAGCACGTATCCGCGGTTTGCATCTATCACGTCACCGGATTTTGATGAATTCTCACGGATGTCGGTTATTATCCCGTCAGAGATCTCGATTGTGCCGTTTTCGATTATGTCATCTGGTGTTATTATCTGTCCATTGATTATCTTCACATCAATCACCTAAACCCCGATGCTTGCCGGAACGTAACTACTCAGGTACTTAAAACCACTATCGAGAGACTTCACTATGCAGGAACTACCCGGGACGT
>JAYEFS010000013.1:0-6224 GCA_034658695.1 Methanobacteriota archaeon
TGACCAAACTCAAGAAAGAGGGGGTTTTATCAACCGTTGGACTTGAAGAAGGTAATTACACCTTATCAGAGGAGTTTGAAGAGGAGAAAGGAGACCTCCCACCATATTCTGTGAGTTTAGAGAAAGACCTGACAAACTACTTAGCAAATGACCCATCGCTGATAGAAGAGGGTCTTCGACTGAAGGGAAAGGAATATGATACAAGGAATGTCGGACGCATAGATCTTCTATGCACCGATAGAACTGGAGATTTTGTCGTGGTCGAGACAAAGAAGGGAAAGGAAAGCGACAAGGTGGTGGGTCAGATTCAACGATACATGGGCTGGATTAAACGAAATATGGCAAAGAAAGGTGAGAACGTCAGAGGGATCATAATCGTTAACGAATTCGATGAATGGCTCGATTATGCGGTATCGGTGAATGAAAATATCCGGTTGTTGTACTATGAAGTGAAATTTGCAGTACGAGATGCCCCACCAGAAAGTCCCATGCCAGAAAAACTTAAACACACCTAAACATCGCCGAACATCAATCCATACAAGGAGAAACCCAGAAATGCAAGCCGCAACAAAAGCTATCGAAACGATAGGAACGATCGACGCCCAGCATCATCTCGTTCCGGACGAAACGCTGCCCATCACCGGACCAACTCGGGTTCGCGTAAGTCACCTGCTGCCTGAAGAATCCAACATAAACGAGACTGAATGGCTACAGGCAGCAGCCGCCAATCCCGCCTTCGATTTCCTGAAAGATCCCGAAGAGGACATCTACACGCTTTCCGATGGGGACCGTTTTATGATGGGGGGTGATAAGGTGAATAAATATTATAATATGGTTAGAATGTATAATATTTTAGAGAGTGATACCAATGACCTTGGATCAACCATCCATTTTGACAAAAGAAACCTTGACTGTTTTGGAATTCGGATTTATCATCTGCTTTTCATGTCTTGCAACCTGTTCGAACTCGTAGCTAAAGAGATGGCTGAAGAGACAGTCAACGATATAGTTAAAAAGAAGGTTGAAGATACGGGCATGGGGGAGGCACACGCACGTAAAGAAACACATAATAACATGAATGTTTGGAAAGTAGTACCAACGATATGTCAGTTTTCATCCGGTGAAATAACGTTTTTGCCAATGGGCTACAAGTTCAATCCATTGAATGCATTAGGTGAAGCGGATATAAACAAACGTAATCTAACTTGGTGGCAAGATTATAATTCTGTGAAACATGACTTAATGCAAATTCACAACGCTACATTACGAAATTTAATCTATGCGCTCTGTTCGGCTGGACTATTGGTTAGTCATATAGCATTTATTGGGGGTGTTAGAGCTATACAAAAACGAAGTGTGCTGTTCGGTGGTCTGTATTTACCATCCCTTTAATGAAAAAAACGTGGATTGGCTTGACTGAAGAATGACGCAGAAGAAATATCACGAGGCGAGAATGAAACCAGATAAAGAACTTTGCGGACGGCAGATAAAAACCGTTGCTGCACAGATTAACCGGCTGATTTACGATTTGTATGACTGACACCGCGCAAACGGGAATGGAGCCAACATGACCTCGACCTGCAGCGCACCCGGAAAAATATACCTCTTCGGCGAACACGCGGTAGTCTACGGCAAGCGAGCGATCGCATCCGCAATCAACCTCCGCACAACCGCAACCGTCAGAGAATCTGCCCGGACGACGATCACATCCCTTCTCGGAACAACCGGCATCGATTACACGGTGCACCCCTACATCTCGCGGTGCATCGAATCGCTCTCCATCCCCGCGGTCTCAGTTAAGATCGACTCGGATATCCCGGTCGGCTCAGGACTCGGATCGTCTGCCGCGGCAGTGATCGCAACGCTTGGCGCGCTCAACGCCGAGTTCGATCTCGGAATGAGCCGCACAGCGATCGCAGAGGCAGGGCACGCAATCGAGCGGGAGGTTCAGGGCGCAGCGTCGCCGACCGACACCTTTGTCTCGACGATGGGCGGCACCATCATGATAACGCCCGGGGCGTCGCCACCAGTGTCAGCGAAGTTGAGGCTGATTGACTGTGATATTGTGATTGGGGACACGCGGGAGTTCTCTTCCACAAAGGAACTTGTGGGAACCGTCGGGATTCTGCACGAGCGCTATCCGGATATCATGAATCCGATCTTTGACACAATCGATAGTCTTGCAGAGATCGGCGTGCCCTTAATCGAGAATGGTGATTACCGTTCGGTTGGGGAACTGATGAACATCAATCACGGGCTACTGGACGCGATCGGCGTCGGAAGCGCAAAACTCTCGAGGCTTGTCTACGCCGCAAGAGGTGCCGGCGCGTGGGGTGCGAAGATCACAGGCGCGGGCGGCGGCGGATGCATCGTTGCGCTTGTCGATGGGGCGGCGGCTGATTCCGTTGTGCAGGCGATCAATGATTCTGGAGGGCACGCGATTGCAACGAGCGCGAGTGAGGGCGGGGTTGCAGCGCGGTGAGCAAAACCATGTATGCCACACACAGTCGACATGGGCTGAACTACCGACCACTCGCGGGGCGATCTAAATGAAACTCGATGCAAAGGATGCGGCAACAATCGCCAAGAACTATTTTGAAGAGACGAAAACTCATCATCATTTCCTGTTTGAAACGGTTAAAACCAGTTACAACGACAAAGAGGAACATTGGATTGTAAATTGTGAACCGTAACTCCGCAGTTTAACCCATTGGTAGAGCTTCTGGGAACGAACTTGCCTGATTCTGATGGATTCTGTGGTTTCCAAAAGATGTCAGAAGAGACTTATTCATCCTTTGCGCCTTCGCGTCTTGGCGTCTTGGCGTTTCTCTGATTTAACGCAAAGGCGCAGAGACGCAGAGCGGTGCCCGCGGCCCCACACATGTGAAGGTACCGATAGCGACCACAGAAAACGGCAGAACCAGGAACTTGCCAGTGTGATCACGGCTTGCCCACATCCACATTCTTGTCGTACCTCCTGCCATGCACATAGATCGCAGCCACCGCCGCCTGTCACGTTTCCAATTCCTGGTGACCACGTGTAGTTGACCCAGTACTCTCCTGTCATGTTCTGGAAGTTTATTGGGTCTGGTGGGGTGAATGTTGCCGGAGGTGCTGCTGGTGCAGTCAGTGGATGGAGGTCGCCGCCGTTCTGGATGTCACCAGAGGAGTTGTACGGAAGCCAGGTATCTCCGAGACCATCGCCACCAGTATCGTTACCAGCGTAATCGCCCCAGTAGTTCCCGCCGGGTAGGATCCGGTTATGGTGTTCTTTGTCTTGTGGATCGGGAGGGGGGTTTTGAGTAATGGCGATTAAGACCGCAAATAAGTTTTTCAGGGAAGTCCTGTCAATACCGCGTACCACACTGACACCACACCAACAGCGGTAGTCTCTGTCCGACACCAGAAACCCGGAGATATCCTCATGCTTATAAAAGACCTGAAGACGTGCAAGAAAATAATCGCAGGCGATAATACGACCCTGAGAGAGTTATTAAGTCCTTTGAATGAAGATGTTACTTCAAGATACAGTCTTGCTCACGCAACGGTGAAACCCGGTGAAACCACTCATGCACACCGGTTGAAGAGTTCGGAGGTCTACTACATGTTACATGGAGAGGGCGAGATGTATGTAGATGACGAAAAAGAGAAATTACGTGCCGGAAATGTAATTTATATCCCTTCAAACTCAGTTCAGAGGATAAAAAACATTGGTGTTGATGAGCTGCAATTTATCTGCATCGTTGACCCGGCATGGCGGGCGGAAGATGAAGAACTCGAAGAACTGACAGAATGAATGGATCCGCAAAAACCACAGGAGTGCCCGCTTCCACCGAAAACCGGACATTTTTTGACTTCTTCTGATCGGTGTGGAGAAATGGCGCCCGCCGCAGGGTTTTGCGGCGTGGCAAATCAGAGACGGGATATGCAGTAAAAATCCGGAATCAGTGAAATCCGTGTTAATTTGTGTCTGACAAAGGCTTTTAACCACAGATTAACACTGATAAACACAGATTGGGTTTTTTATGTATATCTTTCAGAAAAACTGAAAATGAGTTTTACCATACTTTTTAAAGTGGATGCCACAGCTCCTAAAATGGTGGCGGCATCTCATCATCTCCGCCACCCCACATTTCATCACCGCCCATCAGATCACCAAACGCTTCATCGCCACCCATTCCATCACCCACACCACCGTCCATACTGCCACCCACACCATCATCCATGCCACCACCCTCTGCGGTATCACTTTCAGCATCAGCGTCGCCAGTGTCACCAGCACCCCCCGCGTCACCGGGCGCCCCGCCAGCGCCCCGTCCGAGGTACCATGTGATGAATTCGGTGTACAGGATGATTGCAAGCAGCGACGACCAGATGAAGAGCAGGATGTGGAGATTGTTGATCGGTATCATCCCGTCGCCGAGCACTGCATGTTGATACGCCAGAAAGGAGATGGACCTGTCGGGCGCGATCAGGATTGTGAGTAGTGGCATTCCGAGCAGCACAACTGTTGCGATGAACGATGATATCCTGACCAGGAGTATGAAGACGAGCGTGCTATAGAGTACATATAATATTGCAGATAGAATCATCATCTTCATAGGGAATCACCCTGATTGCGCAGTATCAGATAGCTAGCCGCAATCGGCATGAGAAATATGCATAGAAATACGGCGAAGATCTGTATCAGCAGTGCGATGAGACCACGACTGCCGATCATCGCGGATGTGGTAGACCGGGACTGGGTCTCTGCAATCGTAGTCGTAGCATTTCCTATACTCTCGCTCTCTGTGGTCTCTATTCCATCCTCTGATTCAGCCGTCTCTTCTGCACCACCAACCGCATTTGATTTCACGATTCTGTGGTAGTCATAACCGTCTGTTACCGCAATCGTTGCAGGGGGCAGTGATTCCAGATCCTCGAACTGGATGATATAGGAATGGTTATGCGCCTCGCCCGGAAGCATCCGTCCCTGCCACCCGGTTTCGCCGCTGATCACAGCGATTTCCGGAGGAACCGTATCGGTAAGCTCAACTCCGGCAGCACGATCGCCCCGATTCCCGATTCTTATCAGTACCTTCTTGGTATGGCTATCGAGTGTATCCAGCACGGTCTTCGTCGCCGTGATCGATGGTCCATGCACCGTGATTCTGCACGGATGCGAGGCTACGGCATAATCTCCGTACTCTGCTCTGCATGCCGGAATTACGAATGTTCCGGCGTCCTTCGGGGAGATCTGGTACGTGATCTGTTGCGGCTGGTTCGGTGCCAGTTGAAGCGTCCATTCGGTGGTTGAACCGGTTTCAAAACCTTCCGGGAGGCTGTCTGTGAGTCTGACCTCCATATCTGTAAATCCAACATTTTTAAGCGTGGTTGTGACCATCGCAGATTCGGACAGGTTCAGTTCGTCCGGAGCGACCGATTTTTCGGCTATGATGTACGGCGTTATCACGACAGTCCGCTCACAATTTGCAGAATAAGTATCCCCGTTCCAGATACACCCGGTCAAGTTCGCAACAATCGATAGATTCGACTGATACGGAAGGACCGGCGGATAAATGGCTACATCAAAGGTGTCATTCGAATCGATCACAGGGTAGTGCATGGTATAGTTCTGTTCGTCTGCCACAACCTCGAGAACGACGTTTCTAATCGGGAGACCGGTATTTTGTATATTCACGCTGCACTGGATCACCTGGTCCGGCTGGTAGACATTGAGCGTATCAATTCTCATGACGAGATCGGTTGATAACCGCAGGTACGCTTCGATTGTGCAGTGCTCATCCTCCAGATATCTGAGGTGCACCTTCAGTTTCTCATCGTAGATGCGCGACTCACCAACATCGAACCGGTCTGATGCAAGATGAGTGCCATTCGTGTAGATGCATAGAGCAACAGTTCTGTTCTCGAAATCGATGATGTGTATCAGATAGTCGCCAGCTGAGATGTTTTCGCCGATCTTCAATCGGTCTGTGCATTCTTTTGCCCATACTCTCTCCTTTCCGTACCTGTATGCCTCAACTGTCGCAGACTCATTCTCGATTTGGAGGGCAGTTATTCTGAATTGATCAAAATACGTCTCGGTATCGCCATCTGTCATGGTGTAGATGTCCTTGAATTGCGTTCTATGGTATAGAACCAAAACAGCGCTGTTATTGTCTATATCTCTTAGTTTTATGGTGTAATCGCCGATAACAGCGCGCCCGCTCAGATCTATGTGGTGA
>JAYEFS010000014.1:0-6221 GCA_034658695.1 Methanobacteriota archaeon
GGCAGGGATGACTTCCTTTCCGATCCCATCGCCCTCAACGACTGCGATTGTTATGTGGTTATGCATGATCCTGAATTGTTTTGTTCTGGCAAATAGGTATCGCGGGTCACGGGCACACGAAAAATCATAAGTCCCCGGATCCATGTAACTCTCATATAAGAATTAGTCCATGACACCCAGAACAAACCCCGAAAAAGCCCGAATCGCGCTCAAACTGGCGTACATCGGAGATCGCTACCACGGATTTCAGATCCAGTCAAACGCATACGCAGTCGAGACCGAGATCTTCGCATCGCTCAGAGAAGCAGGTATCGCAAGCGACATTACGGAACTCAGGGAAGCACGATACACACGGTCGGCAAGAACGGATACGGGTGTGCACGCGTTCGGGCAGGTTATCGCATTTGATACCGAATCAGGGTTCGGCGACTTGCTTCCGAGGATTATCAATAGCAGGCTCCCTGACGACATCTGGGTCTGGGCATATGCAGATGTGCCCCCGGGTTTCAATGCCCGCAAGGATGCAATCAGCCGCGAATACCGGTATTTTCTCTACGACCGCGGGTATAACATCGATAGGATGCGAGAATCCGCGTTTATTCTCACTGGCAGGCACGATTTCTTGAATTTCACGAAAGCGAGAGAGGACACCGTCAGAAACATCGACCGGATCACGATACACAAAAGAACCGGTTTTATTGCAATTGACGTCGCTGCACAGAGTTTCCTGTGGAATATGGTTCGGAGAATCGTTTCCGCACTGGAACTGATCGGGGAGGGCACGCGTGATCGGGACTGGCTTTGGGGTTTGCTCAATTTCGCGGACAACGCAGATGTTGAGTGTCAGGGACCAAAACCAGCTCCGGCGTATGGTCTGGTGCTGCGAAATGTCGCATTCGATGGCATCGAATGGATTGTGGATCGTTACTCGAAGAGACGGATGAAGGAAGTGTTCTCGGATATGATGGTGCGGCATGCCACCATGAAAGAGATCTATTTGGATTCGGATTCAGATTCGGGTTTGTAATACTGCAGCATCTTGTAACCCGGGCGTAGCGTGAACTCCTTGTTTGAATAGCTCCAGTGAATTGTGATATTGTACCGTTTCTCCTCGGGAATGATTATGATATCAGCGCTCGATCGTTCAGGTACCTTATTCATGTATCCACATCCCTCATAGTTTCGCGTGTACCATGGAAGGGGCCAGTAATCGTTTTCCGGGGCTGCGATCAGTATGCTCGTGTTGGAATTGTCCCGGACTCGCTGATCAATGAAATCAACCACATCGAGAACCTCTGCAGTGGTATGCACATAGATCAGTCCGTGTATGGGAACATTATGCACCACAATCTCGTCCGACTTCGTGTTTTCGCAGTAATTTATGAATACGCTCTGCTGGATGAATAGCCCTGCCGAGAGAACAACGATCAGCACCACGGCTGCTTCGAGTCTCCACGGCTTCTGCGGGAGTGCTGGCAGCAGTTCCCCGAGATATGCACCGGCGAGCAGCGCAAATGGGAGCAGTATGTGGAGCACGAGCCACGGAACCTTCTCCTGCAGGTATGAGTATGTGATGAGCGCGGTTGTGCCCCAGTAGAGGAGAAAGATCATAAATATATTTCTCTTTTCCAGATAGTATGCTCCGCCCGCGGCTGCGAATAACGTGATTGGAAGTTCATACCGGAGAAGAATCGGGAGATAAAATGACCAGTGACCGCCGATGCGCTCGATTCTGTGCATCTCGGTCCAGTGAGCTATGGCGTCCGGGACAACAGATATGAGCGCATCCGGATCTGTTAAGAAGTTCGAATAGAACAATGCGAAGATTGCGGAGAATATCAGTACAAAGAATGATGCGTCAATCGCCGTTCTGGTGTTTATCTGCTTTTGAGTTATGAGGTATCCCAGTATAAACAGGAAAAAGAAGCCTGCGATGATGTACGCATTCTCCTTTGTGCAGACGGCAAGCGCACCTGCTGCTGCGCCTGTGCAGACGTAGATCAGCCGCTGCCAGTTATCTCTCTGTCGTACGTATTTGACAGCGGAAATTACAAAGATCAGTGAGAAGAGCGCGATATATATGTCGTTTCTGAAGAATCGCGAATAGTATACGAATGACGGGGAGATTGCGAGCATCGCCGCCGTTGCGAGCGCCCCCTCCTCCCCGAGCCGATCCCGGAGCGCATAGATCAGTACGACCAGCAGAACACCGGAGATTGCAGGGAGCAGGCGGGCTGTGACGTCGGAGTCTCCGAAGAGCTTGAAGATCGCTGCTGTCGTGTAATAGATGAATGGTCCGTGATATGTCGGGTCGTAGTGATATGACCCGCTTTTCATCAATTTGTATGTTAGGTATCCATGTACGCCCTCGTCGTGGTGGAAGACCTTTGAATCGAGCGCGTAGAAGCGGAGTGCCGTTGCTAAGATGATGATTGCGAGGAAGATTAGGAGGTATCTGTTTTTTTTGTTCACGCGGGCACCCCGGCTGCGGCTTGCGGGATTGAGATGGTGATTGCGGCGTCTGGGGGAGTGTCGTTGCCGATGCCGGAGTCCCACGAATTGTGGTTGTTGCCAGCGCCATACGTTGAGATTTGGCGAATCGATACTGATGTCATTAGCAGTACTTACTAAAGCAGCGCATTTACGTCAACCAATGCAGCTCTTGTATCCTACGAAAATGCTTGATATTTCTTGCAAGTAGTGGGAGATTGAAATAAATACATGTTCCCGCTACAAGAATGTCTTTCACGTCCAGCGAGTTGCCGGTCTTGGAGAGTTTTGCATGGATCTCGGCTGACCTTCTGATCGATGCGCGGGGACAACCCAACATCCCAAAAAGATCAAGAACATCCTCCACTTTATCGATCCGCCCTGAGTAATATCCTCCGTAATAAAGTTCATAAGCAGATATTGGAGCGATATAACAATCATACTTTCCAATCGCCGATGGAAGAACTTCTTGAAATCGAGTTTTCCCGCGCAGGTAGTCTATGACCACATCGGAATCTACACAGATTCTTCGAAAGTCCATCTCCCCATGCCCCCATTGAATTTCCTGTAGATATCTTCGATGTCCAGACCACTCCAACTACTGCGGGCGTCTCTAAACTTTTTAAGTTGTAATTCAGAGTATTTTCCATCTGTCACAGATATCAACAGTTCTCTCCTGATAGTGCGGATCATCTCTGTGATTTTTGGCAAAAAATCAATTGGAACGTCCGCAATTTCAGTCAACAATTGTTCTTCCAGTATCGACCCGTTGATCATATTTAAGACCTCGTATTGGTGAATTGTTCGATGGATTCGTTTATATTTCTATCGCGTCATCGCAGCCTTGCATGATCCTGAGAGCGCCCGGGGATGTGACGCGGCGGTCTCCATTGACATTAGCGATGGCGAACGTTGTAGCATCACACGAGGTGGAACCGCTGGCTGCGAGTTGGAATGTGATGTGAAGTGTGGCATCGCCAAATGCAAGCACGATTGCGGCGTCTGCGGCAGCGATCTGGTTGTCGCGGTCGAGCGGTTGAGGTCTGCATGAATTGTACTGGTTCTGACGTTTTCTGTGGTCGCTAACGGTAGCTCCCTCGCGTATGCAAAAAACACGGGCGCATCTCTCTCAACTTTGCGTCTCTGCGACTTTGCGACCTTGCGTTATATCAGAGGAACGCAAAAACGCGATGACGCAAGGGCGCAAAGATTGGAAACAACAGAATCCATCAGAATCAGGAATTATACTACAGGGGCGTTGCCGCCCCGCAACCTCGCATCAAAGCATCCGCTCAGCGCAGTCGGATTGTGCATGGATCAGGCGAGTGCGGAAGGATGTGCGCACGATCATGGTTCGGAGTAAGGCAACCTGCGGGCTGATACATTCGAAGATGCCATGCCCATATAACGGCTACAGCGGCACGTTCAAATATCCGTGCAACTGAAGAGCACGCATGAACATACTGATAACCGGCGGTGCAGGATTCATTGGATCCAATCTCACATCTGCTCTGGTCAACGAACATGACGTCACTGTGCTGGACAATTTCCATACCGGCAGTGCGGACAACCTGAATGATGTGAAGAACGAGATTGTCACTATTGATGATTCCAGTGGCAATATTGGCGAGCGGCTCTCGAATTCCGATCTCGATGTTATCTTCCATCTTGGCATACCATCCTCATCTCCGATGTACAAGGAGAATCCGATGCTTGTTGGGTCAGCGATCAACGATGCCATCAGCGTCTTTGAGTTTGCGAAGAAAACAGGTGCAAAAGTCGTGTTTGCGTCGTCTTCCTCGCTTTACAACGGGTTGCCAACCCCGAATCAGGAAGATATGGGCATAATAGTGACTGATTATTACACCGAGGCGAGGCTGGGAATCGAGCGGATTGCGGAATTGTACCACAAGTTGTATGGAATTAGCATAGTGGGACTCAGGTTTTTCTCGGTCTATGGTCCCAACGATCGTGCAAAAGGGATTTATGCAAATATCGTCTCCCAATTCCTCTGGGAGATGCAGGATGGTAAAACTCCCGTAATCTACGGCGATGGTGAGCAGACAAGGGATTTCACCTTCGTGAGCGATGTGGTTCGGGCGTGTATTCTTGCCATGACAAAGGATGTGTCAGGTGTGTTTAATGTCGGAACAGGCGTGTCACATAGCTTCAATGATGTTGTTGTCGCCATCAACGGTGTACTTGGAACAGACATCGAACCGCGGTATATCGATAATCCGGTGAAGAACTATGTGGCTCACACGCTGGCAGATCTGACAAAGGTGACCGATGCTCTCGGTTTCCGTTCTGAGTATTCGCTGGAAGAGGGTATCAGAGAGATTGTTTGAGGGGTGGGTATCGACATCGTTTCTATTTGGATTGTGTTTTAGGCATCTGGCAGCTTGTATTGCGGTGGTGTAAGTGATTGGACACGGGGGGATCTTGTGTGCCATTGGAAATAGTTTTGGTGGGGCTGGGCGCCGGTTATGCCAAAGCAAACCGACTTTATTACATAACTCCGCGAAACAACGATCATAGTAGGCATAAATGAAAATTCAGGTGCAGAAGAACTGGGTATAGTTAAAATCCCACATCCGCGACCTGTGCTTCAAGAACGCTTAACTCCCTGGTGGCAGGCTCCATCACCGGCATCGGCTCAGGTTGCTCTCGGGAATGCCAAAATTTCGGTAACTACCCAGGATACCTAAAACAGTATCCTGCGACCTCGCTATACTGGCACTGCTTGACCCGGAACACAACGGAGCCACGTGGGAATTTAACCGCAGAGTGCGCTGAGGGACGCGGAGGATGGTGTAGCACATGCGTTTATCTGCACCATCCGCGGCTATTTTTGTGTCAGAACGCATGGAATCGCAATCGGGAGACCAATCAACATACCTGAGTAGTTACAAACAATTTAGTAAAACCATCCGACGTTCGCTAGCGCTTCAGTCGGATTACACTCTACAATGGGGCATCTCCCGCCTACTCTCTCTGCCCGGCTTCGACATTGAGCTGATCAGGTATCTTCCGAAAGCGGGCATGTCAGGAGATGTATCGTTTGATGCTGCTGGTTGCGATGTGATTCTCGCAATTGAGGACATGTGACCCGCGGATACTGGTGCCAATAGGCACTGGTCAGGGACAGCCCGCAGACCAACCCCGGACACGGGTGCAATCTGGTCGTAGAGTCTTTAGATGCTTTAACGTGTGCGCGAGGGATAACTTTATATACTATGATAATCATACTCATTATTATGAGATAAGGTGGGGAAGTGGGGGTCACGGGGGCGTGACAGATCCACCACATCTCAATTGCATACGTGGGGGTATCAACGATGCGGGGAACTGTACTTTCGAAAAAAGAACATATCATCCAATATAGCCGATGCTTGATAGTAATTGCGTGCATATCGCTTTCGCTATTTGCACTAACGTCCGTTGCTTTTGCGTCTTCGCTTACATCCGATGAACAGACCAGACACACACTCAACGGACTGACTACTGATGGACTAACTGCTACAGGATCAGAGCGTCTTACTGCAGACCACATGGGGGTAGCTGCGGGCGCACCATCTGACACGACTCCGGTGATTCGCGCCGGGGCTGCGGTTTTTGGTGCTGCCAGAGGGAATGATGGAGATGCCCCGGCACAAGTGGGCTTTTCCGAAACTGGCGGTGCAGATCGTGGAGATCGTAGCGATTTGGAACCTGCGTCATACGCGCTGGCA
>JAYEFS010000015.1:0-2202 GCA_034658695.1 Methanobacteriota archaeon
AGTTGATGTTGGGGGCATCGCATTACCCATACAAAACAGCGGAGAGCCGTTTTGTTTTCCAAACGGTTTGAGATCATGCCACCGCCCGCTGTTGATTTGTCTGTAACTGACATTCCGCAGGTCGCCACCCATTTTCCATAATTTCTACTGATAGCGGTTTTGAATATTTGAAAAATATTATTTTTATACTGTGGTGACACCACCTATCCAATTTCAACAGAGAATGCTTTACATATTTGTGTAAAAAATATGTATTTTAATAAATAGATTATCTTCAAAAACCGAAAATCACAATCAACAGCCACTATTCACCATTTGCAAAAATAGATCTTCTTACAAAAAACACGTGCGGAATGTCAGCTGTAATGTGACAAAGTAGAATTGAACACATACGGAATAAGCAACTTTTAGCGTAACCACTCAGATGAAATCTCATTAACAATAAATTTTGCAATGGGAAATAAGTATTTCACAGTAAAAAAAGAAAGTGGTGAAGGGAATATATCCCTTCGTTCACGTCTAGTCTCTGCGCCGCAACGCCATGAATGCAACCGCAAGCATCCCAACAACCGCGAAGAACGCCCCGAATCCAGGGGTCTTCATCTCTGTGGTGTCGCCGGTGTCGCCGGTGTCGCCGGTGTTCTCGCTGGCGTTATCGTCGGTTGGTTCTGTCGTTCCGTCTGTAGATCCACCTGTTGTTGTGCCTTTTGTGGATCCACCCCCTGTGGCTACTGTCTTCTCGCCGGTTGACCCTTCGGTTCCGGTTGAGTCTGACGATGTGTCATCGGTCGATGTGGCTGCAGGTCCTGTGGCTAATGTCTTGGTCTCGCCCCAACCTGGTGGGTACGTACCGCTACCACCGCCACCACCACTGCCCGTCTCCGCAGGAGCTAATGTCACATCGGCAACCCGATGAACTCCCACGGACGAGGTATCGACAACGAATGTAGTGCGCCCAACGTTGGAATCGCCATCGTCAATGCTGACTACCATGGCGGTGCCATCCTCTATTGAACCCTCTATGTTGTACAGATCAACCTTCCACAGGTCCGGAGCATCGGGACTATAACTTACCCCTACAACTCCAGTGGTACTTCTTGACGGGTCGCCGTCCACGTAAACCGTAGCCACTGCACCGTCTGCCGGTGCACCGTCAGGGTAGATCGCCTGACCAATGACCACGTACGGGGCATCCGTTCCAGCCTGCGCAGGTGCGGATAGTAAAAAAACTGTGAGCATGAGAATGCCCACAGTCAACATACCTTTCATCCGTATCACCTCACCAGAGCGTCCCAGCCACAACAAAGTCTAGATCATCCCCTACAAATATAAAGTACCCCTGCCCTCTCATGATCGAATACGTTGTGTCCTGTGGCATATCTTCAAGCGGGTTGATGATATCCGACTCCATCCTCTGCGATGTTGCATTGAACTGTGCCACGTAGTAGCATGTCTCACCAGCAGCGGTGATTACATCACCAAGTTTCTGGGTGGTATCAATCCCAACTGCTGTAATATCATAAGGCAGCGAGACCATATTCCATCCCTGCTTGAGATTGAGCGTGTACTTGTACGGTCCTGCGGTCAGCACGATATTCGCAGTAGTCGAAGCACCCTCAGCATCCGAAACCGTGACTGGTAGTTCAAAGGTTCCTTCTGTTGTGGTGCTTACCGTAGTCGTCCATGTGCCGGCACCTATCTGCAGGTCGCCCACAACCTCCATCGCCTGTTCACTCGATCCGCCGATCTCGGAGAGATCCACAACAACACTTGGAGCGTCACCCAGGTAGGTTACAACAACCGTCAGAGTGGTGCTGTCGTTTCCATCAGACAGAATGGCGTTCGGAGATGCTATCGCGGACTCGATTACTGGGGCGATTCCTGTTGGCTTTACTGTTACCGTCGCGGTTGCGTCAGCATACCCGTCCTTTGTCACAGTCACAGCAATTGTGCCAGCGCTGGTCGCAGTAACCGAGATTGTTACTGTACCGTCTGCGCCTGTGGTACCATCTGTCTCAACACCACAGCCAGAGAGTGTAACAAGTGCGCCTTCAATTGGTGCACCATCGCTCGTTACCGTGAATGTGACATCGGTCTGGTTGTCCACATCAACGATGGTCGGATCTATAGCGACTGCAAGTGGTGGAGTGACGTTGCCACCAACCGTGAACTCGCCATCATCTATGGATACAGTGATAGCGT
>JAYEFS010000015.1:2302-6199 GCA_034658695.1 Methanobacteriota archaeon
TCTCTGCTGAATCCTTCAGTTCATTGATTGCAAGTGTCAACGCGGTCGTACCCTCGCCGGTTGCTTCCAGCGTAAGCGTTGAGATCAGTATACCGTCGCCGGTCTGCCCATCACCAAAGTTGAGGCTCGCAAGACGTACCTCGCCGTTCGCTGCATTTTCGAGGTTGGTCACAGCGACACCGAATGCTGCATCGTTTGCCGCATCAGTCACAACGACCACAGCAGGGTCGTATGTAACCGTTACGTCGAAGTTGGCAAGATCGGTCACGCCATCCGCGGTAATCGTTACCTCACAGGTGTCACCGATGTTATCCACAGCACCATCGCTGATGGACAGAACAGAGGTGGTTGGTATGGGTGTTGTAGAATCTTCAGCAGTCACGCTTGTGGTTGCGTCATCATACCCATCCTTGGTTGCGGTCACATCAATCGTACCATTGCTGGTCGCAGTAACCGAGATTACCACTGTACCGTCTGCGCCCGTGGTACCATTTGCATCGACACCACAGCCCGAGAGTGTAACAAGTGCGCCATCGATTGCTGCACCATCGCTCGTCACCGTGAACGTAACATCGGTCTGAGCATCCACAGTCACATTGGCTGCATCCGCACTGACTGCGAGGGCAAGTGATGGAGTGCCACCGCCAACCGTGAACTCGCCATCATCTATGGATACAGTGATAGCGTTCTCTGCTGAATCCTTCAGTTCATTGATTGCAAGTGTCAACGCGGTCGTACCCTCGCCGGTTGCTTCCAGCGTAAGCGTTGAGATCAGTATACCGTCGCCGGTCTGCCCATCACCAAAGTTGAGGCTTGCAAGACGTACCGTGCCGTTCGCTGCAGTCTCGAGGTTGGTCACAGCGACACCGAATGCTGCATCGTTTGCCGCATCAGTCACAACGACCACAGCAGGGTCGTATGTAACAGTTACGTCGAAGTTGGCAAGATCGGTCACGCCATCTGCGGTGATATTTACTGTGGCTGTTTCACCAACAGCATCTACACTGGCATCGCTGATGGACAGAACAGAGGTGGGTGTTGGAGTGGGTGTTATAGAATCTTCAGCAGTCACGCTTGTGGTTGCGTCGTCATACCCATCCTTGGTTGCGGTCACATCAATCGTACCATTGCTGGTCGCAGTAACCGAGATTACCACTGTACCGTCTGTGCCCGTGATACCATTCGCGTCAATGCCACAGCCTGAGAGTGTAACAAGTGCGTTTTCGATTGCCGCATCATCGCTCGTTACTGTGAACGTAATATCGGTCTCTTCGTCCACAGTCACACTGGCTGGATCCGCACTGACTGCGAGGGTGGGGGTAGACGACCCTTCGTCCAGTACGCTGTTCTCAGCACATGGAGTTCCTCCATCGACAAGACTCTCTTCCCAACTGCCAGTTGCGTTTCGTTCAAGAGTCTTGTTGTTCTTGTTTGCCAGATCCGCACACCCGGTAAAGTCCGCATCATCGACCATCGATTCTGAACTGTCGTTCAGGCATAGAACTTCTCCATCGTTCCGCAGGCTGATCGCCGCTTTTACCACAGTGCATGTGACATCCGGGTAGTAATCTGCAAACTTCGTATCGTTCTTTGCAATGATCGCATAGTCACCTGGCTGCATCGTCACAGCTGGTATCGTCTTGTCGTCTATCGCCCATCCCGTGATGTTAACTTCCACTGTGTCATTATTGTACAACTCAACCCATTCATTGTATGTCCCACCAAATGCATCAGACGGGGCGTACATGATCTCGTTGATCACAACGTCGTCAGCCGCCTGTACAGATGCTGCGGACACCAAAAGTCCCAATGACAATGCGATCAGCATTGCCATCCCTATCTTTCCATTATTCATACTTGTCTCCTATATTATTATTCGGGATACAATGTTTCGTAGCCTGAGAGACCAACCACATGCTTTGCCAGATACACCGCATCAGACATGGTCACATCGCCACTAGCATCGATATCTCCGTTTGCAGATATCGTTTCATAGCCCGAGAGACCAACCACATGCTTTGCCAGATACACCGCATCAGTCATGGTCGGGTCACCGCCACTACCATCGATATCGCCCGTGTTATTGCCATCACATTCGCCGGTTGCCGTGAATGTGGCGTCTGTCGTCTCAACCGCCATCGGCTCATAACCAATCACCGTGCCATCAGCGTCTGTAATTGGCTTGTCCAGATCGTAGGCATCCGCTCTGCTGAATGTCAATGGGCTCGTTACATCGCCACATCCAACAACATTGAACTGGATGACCGCAATCGCTCCCGTGCCATTGATGCCATCGAGGCTTGCAAGACTGACATTGACAACGCCGCTTGCACCAGTATAATTGGCAATCAAGTCGGCATCCGCAATCAATTCTCCGTCGGCAACTCCAGTTGCAGTGATCACAGCTGGATCGTATGTCAGTGAGATGTCCATAGCACCTATGTTCTCGGTGCTGGACACGCTGATCGGCACATCAATCGTAGCACCATTGTCACCGCTCGTATCGTCCACATATACAGTCATCGCCCCTGCTGCATACACCGTGCATACTAAAAGCAGCACCATCGCATAAACGGGGGTTTTGAAATGCTTATGCATTTTGTTGTATTCCATATTCTACACCTTGTTGTATTCTATCTTAGTATATCGATTCATAGCCTGGTATACCGACCACGTGCTTTGCCAGATATATTGCATCGCCCAGGGTCACCGCACCATTGCCATCGATATCTCCGTTCGCGTATATTGTGTCATAGCCCGGTATACCGACCACGTGCTTTGCCAGATATATTGCATCGCCCAGGGTCACCGCACCATTACCATCGATATCTCCGGCATTGGGTAGCTCTTTCACAATCTCCAGTTCAATGCTGACATCATTACTTGAATGTCCAAACCTATCGCTTGCATTGACCTGTAGTGTATATACCCCATTCTCAATACCCACTGCCACGCTTGTAGTTGCGGAATACACACCGTCTCCGATGCATTCCATCTCCTGCACATCAGATCCACCAATCGCAGAGAGATCTACAGTAACGTGGTCAATATTACACGCGCACCCATCGATCACTGTCACATTCAGTCGGGTTGTCCCGACTCCGTCGGCGGTGATCAGTGATGGTTTTGCGTTCGGATCCGTCACCACCGGGGCTTCATCGTCCACTGCAGTGAGATTTAGCTCGTATGATGTTGGAATACTACTTACATGCCACTCGGCAGTCTCACTCGCGATGGCACCGCATACCTTAAAGGTTATCGTCTCGCCTTCGTCTGATTCACCGCCTTCGACAGCCAAATAGTATTTACCCGCCACCTCAGTTACAACACTTCCGTTGGATTCCCCGCCGATATGGGCAGTAACGACTGTTCCATTAAGGGTGGGTTCACCATTGAGCGTCACGTTTCCGTAAAATATCATTGGCCCGATGATGTCCTCTGCCGACACAACTGCACTCGTTGCAGAGAGCGCCAGAAGGACTAACACAGCCAATCCTATCTTCTTGAGTCCATCCGTAATATCTACCTCCTTAGTATGCTACTACTATTACGCACTATCATACACGCACCGGCGCACTTAAACCTTTCGCAATCCCCACCCTGCCAGATCGCTTCGCCGATATCACTTCCGGGTGGATATCTTTATGATTACGACGTCCTCCAGCGGTCTGTCTCGCTGGTCTGTCTCTACCGCTGCAATCGCTCGCACAACATCCATTCCATCGACCACCCTGCCAAACACCGTATAGTTCCCGTCAAGGAAATGCTGCGCACCGTCGCAGATATAGAACTGACTGGATGCACTGTCCGGATTCTGCGATCGTGCCATTGCAAGGGCGCAATCGACATGGGTCAGTTCAGGATGGATTTCCAGCTTGATCGTCTTTCCTGATCCAC
>JAYEFS010000016.1:0-6198 GCA_034658695.1 Methanobacteriota archaeon
GTGATGCAGCTCAGGTTGGAGTTGGACATGTTGCTCTACTACAGTATAAAAATAATATTTTTTGGATATTCAAAAAACGCTATCAGTAGAAATTGTGAAAGATCGATGGCGACCTGCGGAATGTCAGATGCAGGATGTGACGTACACCGAACTGATCATCCTCGAGTACAGAGACCAAACAGAACTCTCGGATGCCAAGCATGATGGTAAGATCAACATGCAGGATGTGACGCAGATTGAGCTTGTCATACTCGGGAGGGAGTTGGAGATTACAATCCTCGATAGTGATGATAGAGTCGTGACGGTAAGCATGCCGGTGAAACGAGTGGTTGTTGCTTGTGAGGGTCCTCACGAGCCAATGATAATTCTATCAAAAAACAAAATCGTTGGGCTTTCAGACGAAATCAAGAGATGGTATCCGGATTTGGTAGAGAAATCAGGATCGATGGACATCCCTTCCGTAGGATCTATGATTTCAGCAAACCTGGACTACGAGAAAATTATCAGTCTTGAGCCAGACCTTGTTTTGGTCTCGTATTGGGTGGAAACGGTGTCCGAGAAACTCCCTGAAGAAATTCCTGTTGTTGCATTAGGTTTTGACCAGTCAGGTCCAAACATAATAGTAATACCGGAGCTTCGAATATTAGGAGCGATACTGGAAGAAGAAGAGGAGGAGAAAGCCACTGAAGTTATTAACTGGATTCAGAAGTATGAAGGTATAATTGAAGATAGAACTGAAGACTTAAGCTTGGAAGAACAAACAACATTCTACATCGAGACGTATGCCGATTATGTAACTTATGGATCGAACGCGTATGACGGGTTGGTTGCAGAGGGATGTGGAGGACGCAACATCGTAGCCGAGGCAGGTCTCCCTGCGGGAATTTGGGGGGAATTTGAGGTGTCCCCGGAATGGGTGTTAGAGCACGACCCTGATATGATCTTCAGTAGAGTTTCCGGCGGAATTAGCGGATTTGAATGGACCGATGAGGAGGCGGAGACACGGCTTAATGAACTTATAGATAGACCGGGATGGAAGGAGTTGAGTGCAGTTAAAGAGGACCGAGTCCATTTATACGCTGGTACCCTCGTTTATACTCCCCGGTATATTATAGGGCGCTGTTACTTCGCAAAGTGGCTCCAACCAGATCTCTTCAACGACTTAGATCCTGATAGTATGCACACGGAATACTGGAAGGAATTTTTAGGGATAGATCTCGAAGGAGTATGGGTATACCCACCAATTAAATAGGCGGTGTTGTCACGTACACCCCCCTCCACGCCGGTGCGGTGCAACATTGCCCATGACCTCCGGATACTCCGGGCTTGATGTCTATGTCAATGTCGGACCGGCACTGGAAGATGCGCACATACAGGAGATGAAGAGGCTCGAATCCATAACAAGTTCTTTTGAGACGATGAATGAGATGGTATTCCTTAATGGGGGTAGATATACGATGCCGGAGCGCCTGAGACGGTTCTCACGCCAGAGAATATCAGGTCGGTCTATGGTGTGAAGGCTGAAGTGGTTAATCGAGGCGGGGGGACCATATATCATTCCGATACGGTCTATCTGAAGCGGGTGGGCGGCTGGAAGGGGTTGATTGGAACCTGAGATGTGGGATATGAAGAGTGGGTAATATGCTTGCTGGTCAATGCTACGGTATTGATCATTAGTTTTAAGTACTATGAAATATTGTTATAATGCGCACACGTTGTGTAACATATATTTCGCATGTATGTGTACAAAGTAAAAGTCTGCCATAAGGAGATACTATACAATGAGACTGAATACAATACTGGTTGGAATGACCATGGCGATACTCTTGCTGGCGCTCGCACTGCCAGTCGCTGCATCGGACTACACGCTCGAAATCTTCGGAAACGCGAACGAGGACGACACGATCAACATGCAGGATGTGACCTACACCGAACTGATCATCCTCGAATACAGAGACGAAACAGAACTCTCAGACGCCAAGCATGACAACAAGATCAACATGCAGGATGTGACCCAGATCGAACTCGTCATTCTCGGAAAAGAGAAGGAGCTAACGCTCATCGATTCCGAGGGAAACACCAAAACGGTATCCATGCCTGTTAACGAGATACTCACGCTGAACTCGGACTGTACAGAGGCTATCCGAGCTATTGGAGCAAAGGATCGGATAATCGGAATAGAGAGCGCTACAGCCGGACATACGAACTTCTTCCCGGAGCTATCCACGCTACCAACAGTGGGCAGGGGTTCCGGACCTGATCTTGAAGAGATACTGGAGATAAACCCTGATATTGTCATGGCTTATGCTCCCGGGATATACAACCCGGGTCACGACGGTCTCGAGGATAAGCTGGAGCCGTCACTGACCGTGGTCCGTTTAAACTTCTACAAACCGGAAACGGTTACAGAAGATGTGATAAAACTCGGTTATCTGATAGGTGAGATGGAGAACGCCAGAAACTACATCGAATGGCATGATGAATACGTTGATGAGATTGAAGATGTGGTATCCGAAATCTCGGATGACGATAAACCGAGGGTCTTCATAGATTACGGAAGCCAGCGAGGTTCGACCAACCGCATGACTGCTGCCAAAGGCACCGGGCTTCACCAGATGTGTGTGCAGGCAGGCGGGATCAACATAGCTGCCGACCTGCCTCCGGGTCTTGCGCCGGGATACCCGTATGCAGAGCTTGAATGGATCCTGAGTCAGGAGCCCGCAATAATCATCGGTCAGGCGTCCGGGTATAACACACGTGGCGGCGGTTACGGAACGGATGACGACGGCGATCTGGAAGCGTATTATAACGAGATAATGATGATACCTGGCATTGGATCGGTTCCAGCGGCGGCAGATGACCGCATCCACATAATGCAGGGCGATATCTCCGGCGGATTGGCTGACGTGGTCGGTCTCGCCTACTATGCAGAGTGGTTCCATCCGGATCTCTCCGAGAACGTGGATGCAGAGGCGATTCATCAGGAATACATCGACGAATTCTGCGGCATAGACTTTGATGTGGCAGAGCACGGTGTCTTTGTGTATCCGCAACCGGAGGAGGGCTAAACTCTCCTCTCCCTTATTTTTGAAAGAGACGATTCAAGGCGATTAATATGAAGATCACCTGCATCTCAACTGTCCCGACAGCGTCACTCGCTGAGGCAGTGAACGAGTTGAACCACGGCAACGGCATTGGAATCGGCACTGAAACCGGAATCGATTTTAAGACATACTATCCGAACCAGATAGACGAAGAAGAGATCGATGAAGATGTCCTGAAAGACGATCTGAAGAGCTCGGATATTGTTCTGATCGATATAAGAGGCGGCGGGCGATCGAGCGAAGTCGTTTATGATGCGTTGAAGAACAGAGATAACATTGTTTTGAATCTCATCACCCCCATAGGCAAGCTGATGCAGATAACGAGACTCGGCTCATTCTCCGGAAAAAAGATCGCGGACAAGATGAGTGCCAGTGCCACAACCGGGGTTGCAAATCAAGGTCGGGATCCGGAAGACCTCTGGAAACGGATAGAACGTGCTCAGAATATCGTGGAGACCGCCGGGAAAGTCCTGCCTGTCAAATCCATGAAGGACGCAGGCAACTATGTAAAAATAACTAAATACTGGAGGCATGGCGGCAGAGAAAATTATTATAATCTATTCGTGCTTCTTCTCCGGGAATACTTCGGATACAAGCTGCCAAAAGCAAAAGAACCGGTCGAGTTCCCGGAATACGGGATATATCATCCGGCGTACGGACATTTCACAGACCCTGCGGATTTAACCGGATCAACCGGATTTGAAGATGCAAATCCAACAATCGGCGTGCTCTTTCATGGGGGAATGCATTTTGACCAGAGTATTGCAACGATAAAAGCATTTACGAACGAACTTGATGATTTCAATTTCATCCCGGTCTATTCGGATGGAATTCATAACCTGCCCGCAATACGGCAATATTTCTTCAAAGACGATGAGCCCATCGTTGATGCGGTCATCAATCTGATGTGGTTTCGGATAAACGGAGGTCCCCTTGGCGGGAATCCGGAGCGGACACTGGAGCTATTGAAGAGTCTGAACGTACCCATCTTTTCTCCGGCGCCCATGTTCACGCGGGAGGTTGCGAAATGGGAGGAATCACCGACCGGGCTTTCGCCGATCGAGATCATTGCTGCCGTGATCTGGCCCGAACTCGATGGATGTATCGAGTCCATACCAGTCTCAGGGGTGCAGGATGTGATGGTGGGAGAACTGCATGCAAGGGAGGTTGCACCGATTAATGACCGCATCTCCCGCATAACCGGCAGGATCCGAAACTGGATCGAGCTGAAAGGGTTGCCGGAGCGTGAGAGGAAGATCGCCGTCATAATATACAATTACCCTCCGGGTGAGGCGAATATCGGAAAGGCTGCTTATCTCGATGTCTTCCAGAGTGTAACACGATTGTTGGAACGTTTTAAGGAGAACGGGTATGATGTAGAGATTCCGGAGAAAGAGCTGCACAAATTATTCGGGGAGATGGCAATCACTAACTCAGGGAACTGGTTCAGGAAAGAGAAGACGATTTTAAACTGTTGTTCTATCGATTTGGACGAATACCTTCGATTCTTCAGGTCACTGCCTGATGAACTGCAGGAGGATGTCATACACTACTGGGGCGAGCCCCCGGGAAGCGTCATGACCGTGGGTAACAGACTCCTGATACCGGGAATCGAGTTTGGCAGGATATTTGTTGGTATTCAGCCGGCAAGACCCCCGCTCGACGGATCAGATCTGGCTAAAGCCTCTCATGACAAGACAAAACCGCCACATCACCAGTATCTTGCCTTCTACTTCTGGCTGCAGAAGATATGGGGTGCAGATGCTGTCTTTCACGTAGGAACTCATGGTCTGGCAGAATTCACGAAAGGAAAGGAAGTGGGAATGAGTTCGAGCTGTTTTCCCGATCTTCTGATCGGTGATATGCCGCATCTGTACATCTATCACGTCCTGAACACGTCAGAGTCCACAATCGCAAAGAGGAGGCTTCATGGCACGCTGATCAGTTACAACTCCCCTCCTTACACCACATCGGATCTGTACGAGGATTATACCGAGCTTCAGGATTTGATCGATGAGTACGACGACACCGTAACAGTGGCGCAGAATCCTCTGCGAAGCGAGAAGGTGCGGGAGAAAATCCTGAAAAAGGCAAGAGAACTGGAATTCAGAGGAGAAAACATCGATAACATCCACGAAGAGCTCTATGAGATGAAACGGAGTATCATACCAAAAGGTTTGCACATACTCGGGGAGCGGTACGAAATCGAAGACCTCAAGAGATTCACCGAATTTATCCTGAGATATGACCGGGAGGGGGTAAAATCGCTCAACAGAATCATCGCAGAAACAATGGGGATCGATTATGATCTTGCGCTGAGAAATAAGGATCAGTATGCGTCCCAACTCGACGATATCGATTCGATAAGCTCTGAACTCGTGAATCGTTCCATTGATGAATCCATCGAAGAATCCATCGAGAGCACTATTCGGGAGGGCAAAAGCGAGATCAAGATCAAGATCAATCGCAAACAGAAAAAAGAGATCGAGAAGACCCTCTCTTTCGGAATTGCGGTCTTGAGAAACTATTCCGATAGCGGTCTTGAGATCGAGAGTTGCCTGCGGGGCCCCAACACGGAGTTTATCGAGCCATCTCTCGGAGGGGATGTGGTGCGAACGCCTGAGGTTCTTCCAACCGGCAGAAACATCAACCAGTTTGACCCGAACAGGATTCCGACCCCGACTGCATCCGAGCGGGGTGTTGAAATTGCAGAAAACACGATAAAGGCATATCTTCGGAAGAATAGCAGTTATCCTGAAAGTGTCGGGGTCGTGTTGTGGGGATTTGAGACAACGAAGACCGGAGGTGAGTCCATCGGGCAGATCCTTCACTATCTCGGGGTGAAGGTCACGAGAGGAGTTGGATCGTGGTATCCGGAACTGACGCCGATACCTCTGGAAGAACTCGGGAGACCAAGAATCGACTGTCTCATAAACATCTGCGGCTTTTTCCGCGATATGTTCCCGAATCTCCTGGATCTGTTAGATCGAGCCGTGGGTCTCGTGGCAGAGCTTAATGAGCCTCTCGAGATGAACTTCGTACGGAAGCACTCCCTCGCGAACCGACAGATGCTCGTAGAAGAGATCAAAAGAGG
>JAYEFS010000017.1:0-6159 GCA_034658695.1 Methanobacteriota archaeon
AGGTCGGCGCCGGAAGGCAGCCGACCTGATCAGCTTCAAGTCGATGCTCCACGACTGGCCAGATGAGCAGGCGAGACGTCTATTGGCCAACGCGAGTGAGGCCCTCTGTCCGGAGGGAACACTTCTCATTTTCGAGCGGGCGCCGCTCGACCCGGTTGACGGATCCATGCCCTTTTCCATAATTCCTTTTCTTCTGTTTTTCGGTGCTTTCCGCTCATCGACGCTCTACGAGAATCAACTCCGGAAACTGGGGTTTACCGCGATAGAGACACGGAAAATAGATCTGGAGATGCCTTTCCATCTCATCACGGCCCGGAAGGGCGCGTGAGGGGCCGAACAATGAGGGTTAACATATACAACTTGCACAATATGTGTGAAAACAACACTCTTTTCCTCTCAAGGGCATGGCGCTACTTCCTGCTCAACGGACACACCGTCGTCGATGGAAGGGGTGAAGTCGACCTGGTCTTTGTGGGCGGTTGTGCCGTAACGGATGAGATGCGCCGCCGGTGTGAAGGAATGATCCTGCAAAGCATGAGGCGGTTCAGCCATTCCCGATTCATTGTTTTCGGGTGCCTGGCGGCTTTTCCGGAGGGTTTGGAATTTGTCGCAGGAGGGGATACTGATCGACTCCATATCATTCCCTACCGGGCAAGCCGCAAGCTGGACGAATTGATCCAAGCTCGTATTCCCTTCGACACGGTGCACGTCAGCCGGCTGAAAGGACACATCCCTTATCAACCCCGCATCGGACCCGAAGATTCCTACGTCCTGATCGCGCAAGGTTGCGTGAATCACTGCAGTTATTGCAACATCAAGAAAGTTAAGGGAAATGTGATAAGCCATTCGCAAGAGATCATTGAGGGTGAGGTGAGGGATTTGTATGATGCCGGGATACGAACGGTGACACTCCTGGCCGATGACTGCGGCTCCTATGGCCTCGATCAGGCATCCGATCTGCCGCAGTTGCTCACAAGGCTGAACCGGGTGGCGCCGGACTTGCGCTACAAGCTTTACACAGTCTTCCCGTTACTTTTTCTTAAATACGGCGCGCGGCTGGAACCCTTCTTTGCCCAGCGCTGTGTACCTTATGTATGCCTTCCTGTCCAGTCTGCAAACAGGCGAGTTCTCAGCCTGATGAGCCGGCACTATGATCCAGACCATCTGGCAGAAGCCATCGCGCGAATCAGGGCTTTGGACCCGGAGGTTTTTGTTTACTCCCACTTCATTTTCAACTTTCCGACGGAAACCTGGGATGAATTCGAACAAAGTGTTGCCTTTGCGCGCCACTTCGATCATTCCGTCTTCATCGGATATGGGGAAAACAATGGGACTCCGGCGGCCGGCCTTTTCCCGAAATGTGACAACGAGGCTTTGCAAGCCAAGGTGAAGCGCCTTGGAACACTGGTCAACCGGGGCGAATTGACGGCCTTTGTGGTACAAAAACCATGAAAGAAAACCATCTCATCTCACGCGATACCCGGCGCGGCACGATCTTCATCCTTGATGCGAGCAAGCGGTGTGAACCGAGCGCGTTTCTCTTTACCCGGGTGGTAAAGTTTTTCCTGGCTAACGGCTACGCCGCCGTAAATGAGATCGGCGATAGCGAGATCATTCTGGTGAATACTTGCTGCGTTACCGAAGACAAGATAGCGACTTCGAGGGCCGCATTCGACTACGCCGCAGCCCGAGGGAATGGAAAGCCAATAGTCCTATTCGGATGTATGGCCGTCCTCCCTCTTCCCGGCTTGCAGCGGGAGGGGGTGATCCTCATTGGCCCCAAGAACCTCGGCGAACTGGATACTTATTTTCCTCATCACACGCCAGTAAACAGCATTTCCGTCAATCGACTCACTCCGGCCTTTTACGAACCTGGACAGGGACTAGGCTACGGAGACCACTTTCTTATGATCGCCCAGGGCTGCTCCAACCGGTGTTCCTACTGCAACATCAAAAGAGCCAAAGGAGAGGTCAGAAGCGAACCGGTCGAGGAGATTTTTCAGCAACTCCGCGAAGGTCTTTTCCGGGGTGTGCGGGACTTTGCCCTTCTGGCGGATGACTGTGCGAGCTATGGCTCTGATCTCGGCACCGACCTCGTGCAGCTTCTAGAGCGGTTGCTTGCCGAAGGACGCGGTTTTGGTCTGAAGCTCGGCTATTTATATCCGCAGTTTCTCCTGACACAATTCGACGGGCTTAGGAGTGTATTCAGTACCGGGCAGATACGATATGTCAACATTCCGGTTCAGTCTGGATCGCAGCGGATCCTTGAGCTTATGAACCGCCGGTATGACATCGACGCGGTCGTGGAAGCCATCCGGCAGATGCGTACGATAGCGCCGCAAACGACGTTCTGCACGCATATTATGATCAATTTTCCCACCGAATCCCATCATGATTTCCTCAGGTCCCTGACCGTGGCAGATGGCTTCGACGAGGTGGTCTTCCTACACTACTCCGATAATCGGGGTACTCCCGCGGCCAGGCTCCTGCCTAAAGTGGCTGAGCCTGAGGTCCGCAGGCGACTGGATCTGGCTTCGCATTATGCGAACCGTTGCAAGCCCGGTCGTAGCGCCGTCATCAAAGATTTTAACTGTAGTGTCCCCTACAATCTGCTGGGGGCCGATAGGAGATAAGAAGATGACCCTGCCTCTGATAAAGGTTGTGCAGTTGACGCTGACGAACCGGTGCAATTGCAACTGTAAGCACTGTGGGGTATCGACGTTACGGAAAGCAATAAAGGGCGAGTTCACGATAGATCAGATCGATTTGCTTCTTCAAGATTTAGAACTTGCCGGATGCTTGGTGGTCGATCTATTCGGTGGCGAACCCACATTGCGCCATGACCTCTTCGATATCATCGCGCGAGGGAAGTCGCATGGATTCTTTGTGTCGCTGGAAACGAACGGATATGTAATCGATCAGGCATACATGGATCGGCTCGTTACCGCGGGACTGGACCAGATCTATCTGAGCCTCGATGATTACCGGCCCGAGGGTCATGACGAAATACGAAGGAAGAAAGGGTGCTTCGATCGGGCTGTCCGTGCCCTTGAACTGGGATCGAAGACCGGTATTATTATGCACGTTTCAACGGTTCCGCAGTCACGGGATTTCTTCAACACTGGAGATGTTAATCGGTTCATGCAGTTCGTTCTAGATCACGGTGCAGAGAAGGTCCGTCTCCTTCTGCCTCGATTTGTCGGTGACTCCATTCATGATAATGATGGGCCTTTAGGCGCGGGTGAGGAAAGAGAACTTTTTTTCCCATGTTTCCGACCGGTTTAAGGATTATATGTATCTGCACACACCCGGAACGCCCCTGGTAGAGAAGAACCTCTGCACGGCAAAGCAGGTCTTTTGTCATGTGATGAGCATCGGCTGGGTTGCGCCCTGCCCCTATTTCCCGCTGGTCTTCGGGGATGCCACACGGGAACCGATCATCGATGTCTTTGAGCGTATTCAGAGTCATCCTCTTGTTCGACTTGGCGGCGACTATTGCCCAATGAGGAACGAGGATTACATCAATGCCCATATCCGAGATCTGGGTCTTGAACGACCTTTTTTCCCGATCACAGTCGACAACCAGATTGATCTTGGCGCCCCTTGCAGGGCGGGGTGTCCTGACTGTACATACGGAGTTCTGCCTGCTCCGAGGTCTATTGACGAGATTTTCTCGGAGATAGGAAAGGTAGCGTCGGAATATACCCGAATCGAATTCTATGGAGGAGACGCCTTCCTGCGTGATGACCTGTTTACAATTCTCGACCGCGTTCACAGTCGGAAGAAGATTGTCCTCTGGTCGACATGCAGTCAGATGCCGGGAAGCGCTTCTTTTATAGAGCGGCTGCTATCCTATCCAATCGAGGCCGTTAAAGTCCGTTTATCCATACCGATTATGGGAGACGGGACGCTTCGAGATGGAGCGGCCGGCCTTCAGGAGGCACTGCGAAGGGTGAGCGTTCTGTGCTCCCAGGGATTGACCGTCCACCTTTATGTTCCGATGGATTCCATGGGGCAACTTCGCGCCCTCTTTGAAAAAAATATCCATCAATTGGGAGTGGAAAGGCTGTATGCCTTCACGAGAGACTCTGACCGCCCCCTGGTCAACTCCGTTGGCTGCTTCGGAAGGAGTCTGGGGCGTGTACGCATTCTCTGGATCAAAAAGAAGGTTGGTGCAGATTAGGCCGCTTGTCCCGCAGTTGATGAACAGGCCTGGTTGGAAAAGAAATAAGACAGGAGACAATCGTGAAGAATAGTAGGAATCGTGTTTTGTTACTTTATCCCACAGCGGAAGCCGGGGACATGAGCCTTGTCCCATTGTCGCTGCTGTATATTGCACAACCTCTCATCGAAGAGGGAATCGATGTGGAGATCATTGACCAGAGGTTTGAAGAAGCTTTTTTCGAAAGGCTACGCCAACGAATTATCCCGGAGCCTATCTGTATTGGGATTAATTGTATTACCGGACCTCAGATTGAACATGTGATCAAAATCTCTGCCTTCCTCAGGAGTGTGACGGACGCACCGATCGTTCTGGGAGGTCCCCATCCCACACTCTTTCCGGCCCAAACTCTTGGCTCGCCATTTATAGATTACGTGGTGATTGGCAAAGGAGAGGCGCCGTTTTTAAATCTTGTGAAAGCGCTGAGAGAGAATGCATCTCTTGAGGGGGTTTCACGTATAGGGTACAAAGATAACGGCAGGGTTGTCGTCAATAAGGGATTCGTACAAGAAATCAATATCCGCACTATACCTTATTACCTTGTCTCCCGCTATGGCAGGCCTTCGACCATTCCCATTATCTCATCCTACGGCTGCCCCTACCATTGCGCCTTTTGCGTCGAAAAGGTTTTACATCCGGTATATCAAGAAATACCGCTTGCTGACGTTCTCTTTATAATAGGGGGAGCGCTCCGTCTTAAACCGCAATTTATCAGTTTTCTCGATGATAATTTTCTCTTAAGCAGAAGAAGAGTGTTGGACCTTTTTGCATTGTGTCGTCAAGAGAATTTCGGCTTCGTTTGGGTATGCATGGGCAGAGTCGATGAGGTTTTACGCCTGAGCGACGAAACCTTGGGCATCTTGAAGCAAAGTGGTTTGCTAGGCATCTATTTCGGAATAGAGTCCGGTTCGCAAAAGATATTGAAACTGATCGACAAAGGGATAACGCTCGAGATGGTTCTGAAGCTGAATATTAGAATGAAAAAAGAAGGAATAGTCCCGCATTACAGCTTTATGGCCGGCTTTCCGGGCGAAACCAGGATGGACTTTGAAGAGACGGTACGGCTTATGGGTCGCCTCAAGGAGGAGAACCCGCAGGCTGTGATCTGGAAGATCAACCGATATACGCCCTACCCGGGGACAAGACTTTTTGATGCGGCGGTGCAAAGCGGTTTCCGGCCGCCGGAAACATTCGAGGGCTGGAGCCGTGTCCACTTCTATTCCGAAGAGTTCGATTTGCAATACAACCAGCATCTCTAGGAGTTGCGAGTGGAATCGAGGGAGGGAGATGAAAAAAACAATATGTTGTGAGCGAAAGAGTGCCCTTTTTTCTGGTGACGGCGAAGAGGGTTAAAATGAGCCGGGTTACAAAGGTTTGGACAAAAAGAGATGAGCTATTCCAGAATTGATCTAAGCACATATATCGTTATATCGATCTGGTTTGGTTGCAACAATAATTGTTTTATTTGTATGCTGTCGGGACTAAAGAGGCAGTTGCCAGGCATTGGATTCGAGGGCTTTAAAAAAGCTCTCATTGATATCAGGGATGAAGGCAGGTTCGAGAATCTGATTCTTTCCGGTGCAGAGGTGACGACTTTTGACGATTTGGATAAATACATTCAATATGCCGAATCCCTTGGATGGTTCAAAAAAATACAGATACAGACAAATGGGAGAAAACTGAGTGACACAAAATATCTCAAGCATCTCATTGATTGCGGCGTCAATGAGTTCTTTATCAGTATACACGGCCTTGATGAAGTACACGACAAGATCACGCAGTCCCAAGGGTCATTCAATGAAACGATGGCGGGCTTCAAGAATCTGGAGGCTTTTGATGTTAATGTGATCAGCAATACAGTTCTAACAAAGTTCAATTATCAGGATGTAATGCCACTTATGAGCAATTTGTGTCATACGGCAGCAAGTGAGATCCAT
>JAYEFS010000018.1:0-6134 GCA_034658695.1 Methanobacteriota archaeon
CAGGTGTAACCTCTTTTCCGAGACGCTTCTCAAGAGTCTCGTGAGCAAGGTCCATTCCCACGATGATCGTTCGCTTCATGTCATCCCACATCTGCTGCATTGCGGGGTTGTTGACGTAGTGCAGGTCGTCGCCCTCAACGATGTCAGGTCTGGTCGAGAGCTTGTACGGAACAAGCTGTCTCTGTCCGAGCGTCATACCGCCAAGGTGCACGTTCACATCGTACTGCTGCATGCCACGCTGCTCTGCGACTCGCTCGCCTGCTGCCTGGAATTCTCTCTTTCGTGCGTTCTGTAGGTATCCGGCGCGCACGTACTTTACCTTCTGGTCAGATAGGTCAAGTCCTGCGAACTTTGACTTCAGCGCCTCAACGAACAGTTTCTCTGATGGATATTTGTATGCCATTTGTATCTACCTCCTTTTACACCGTGTGGTATGTAACCGGTCCGACACCTGGCGCAGTCTCTGCCGCAGTCTCAGGTCTGTACCCGTACATTGTTCTTCTGTGGTGCACAAGGTGTACATGGTCAAGAACCTCTTCCTCATCCCTGTACTTGACACCATCAGTTCGGTAGATGGTGGTTCTCTTCTTTGCCTCAGCATCGCTCATCGGCTTTCCGAGGTTGACCTTTCTGTCGATTGGTACACCGACCTGGTCCTTGTCCTCGATGACGTTTCCGCCCTCTATGTGAGTCCTCTGAAGCATATCGAACATCATTCCGTCTTCAGCAAGTCTCAGCGAGTGTCCGTGCACTGTGCAGCCTCGCAGTCCTGCGAGAGCCGGGCATGTCATCTCTGACTCGATTGCTGCCTTGCACTGTGCTTCCATGTCACGCTCTCGTGCTTCCACGATTTGCCTGCCTGACAGTGTTCCCGGGTCAACGCCTCTGAAGTTGATCGCTGCGTAGTAGCTTCTGAAGTATGGAATTGATGGTGCTGAGTACATCGAGTCAGTAAACTGTGAGTATCTGACACGGTCTCCTGCTGCTGCGCCTGGTGTTGGCTCGACCATCTGTCTGACCGGGCAATCCGGCTCACCCATCTCTGCAAGTGGTGGGTGTGTGCTTGGATAGTCCGCACCTGGTGCTCTGTGTCCGAGTGCCGCTACCAGATCATCGTCTGATACGGTTCTCAGTTTCTCAACGTCTCCACTCATGTGCTTTCTTCTGTTTACTGCAACGTGTGAAGACCCTGGATAGTATTGTGGTGTGTATGCCATAATTATATCTCCTTATGTATGTTGTGGTATTGTTTTCATAATCGCTTTTACGAGTTCGTTCAGACTGCCGCGCTGGCAGGTGACGCCTCTCGTAATTCCGGCTACAATCTCCATGACTGTGCCCTGTGTATCGATATCTCTGTCGATGGGCATAACCAGTCGTGTCTTGACCCCTGCCTTTGCAAAATCCTCAAAGTCAACCGGATTCTGGCAGGCAATAACCGCAGGTATGTCTACATATTTCAGTACGTACTTTGTCTTGTAGATCACATGCGAATCGATGTTTCCGAGATGGATCAATGCTACGCGATGTCGCGCTATCTGCTCGATCTCTTTTTGGGTCAGACCAAACTTCGGTCCGTAGCCCTTCGCCATCCTGTCGCTGGGTCCCTCATCGGGTACACCAGCGCCTGCTTCGAGTACGAGCACACTGACCTGAATTCCTTCTCTCCTGAGTCCATGCGTGATCTCACAGACGGGTTTTGTGATGTGGCGTCTCCCTGGGGACATTGCGATTGCGATTACATCCGGTCTTCCGGTTTCAGAGAGCGTGCCGCGCTGTGCAAGCCCACCTCCTTTTCCAAGACCCATGCCTTCCCTGCAATCGATAATCTGTGTCTCCCTGCCAAACATCTCATTCCCTCGTGTCAACGCATGACTCACAGATTTTCGAAGACGGCGACATGTTCGGATCGGTCATCCCGTATATGCTCTTGTCCTCAACCGTTTCGTCGGGACCATATTTTGCATAATCGGTGACCGTCGCCTTCCTGCGAAGGAACAGCCCCTCCTTGAGTTCAAAGGGGAACGGTAACAGCTCTTCGCATAGCGCTCTGATCTCTTCCATCACATCACGCTCTGATTCAAGGCGTATCCGTCCTACCTTGACCTGCAGTTCCATCACCTGATCACCCACCCGAATAACCTCTCGATCCGGATGATCGACCGGAGCGCCCTTTCCGGGTCCGTAAGGAACTGTGAGCGGAAGTCTTGGACCCTGAACCAGCACGCGGGTAATGCCCTCGAGCTGCTCGAGTCTATTCAAGATCTCCTGTGCTGAGGAAGGATCAAGCATCCTCTGCGGAAATATCTCGTATTGTACGGGATCAGACTCTGTTGTTGTAACCATGAAACAATCCCTCTTTACACCGCTGCCGCGACCTCCTTGAGTGGGTTCATCATGATTGGCACATCCTGGAAGGTGTCAAGCACGATTGCGGATGTTGACTCTGGCGAGAACATCTGTGTACCGGCATCAAGTGCCACCGCAACTGCCACGCATGGGATAGCCATTCCTGTGGAGTGTCTCGTAACAACGTGGTTACCGTTAAACACACCAGGACCGCCACCGCCGTAGATTGAGTGGCTGAAGAAGGAGAATCCTACCGCAGTACCCTCAACTCGTCCCCAGTCGCATCCCGGGAGTGAGGTTTCCTTCTCAATCATGTCGTTGAAGTACAGAAGTGTTGATGATACCGCCTGTGCGCCACGAAGTGCACCGCAGTTAACCATCGTTGCTGCCATCGTACCTGCTGCGCAGTACGCGTTCCACATGCACACATCGTTTGCCTTGTAGACCTTGTATCCTGATGGCATCGTCTTGTCAACGGAAATGACGCCGTCATCGAGTGCACGTCCGACGGTCTCCTGGACAACGGTACCGATCGTTCCGGTCTTGCCGTTGTTCTTGGTCATCTCATACACCATGTTGTTTGCGTTTAATCCCTGGTACGCCAGTGCAAGTAACTGGTATCGCTCGAAGAGACCAATTGCCTGTCCCATCTCGAAGACTCCGCAGTGCTCAAGAATGCTTGAGATTGCAGCGCAGTTCATCGCGTTTCTCTGGGAGAGCATCGCAAGGTGGTTTGCCATGATGTTTCGAAGAGCGAATCCCAGACCCTCATCGTTCTGTGGAATGCTCAAGACTGATAGCACGTTTCCGCCCTTCATGTCCATCGTCTGTGGGTATGTTCCCCAGACTGCGTTCTTGACATAAGGTGTGTCGTACAATCCGAGATTGTACTCCTCGCGCAGTGCTTCAGTAAGTGCTGCTGCCGTGCATGTCATTCCGGCAACGTATTCAGCGCCAGCTTCGATTCTCCTGGTTGGTGCTGCAACTCGCAAAAACTTCCCGCCGCCAAGAACCGTAACTTCAGTGTCGTCACCCTTTTCGACCTGAATCAGTTCCTTGACTCGTGCAGCAATCTTGTCTGCCTTTGCTGTCGGATCGATGTCTACTTCACGGCCCGGAATGTTCCGGCTCTGTCCGCCATAGCTTGCGTTCTTGCATGCCTTCTCAATACCGGCGAGGTTAACAGCTACCGTTCTCTTAACGGTATTAACCATACTCAGAATAGCCGAGTTCTTGAGTGGACTTACAGCTTGAAGGTCAACATCGCCCTTCAATTTCTTCCCTCTGTCATCATAGAGGTCTATTGTGTCTGCCACGTTTGGTTCCTCCTAAATAGTTATCCAAGAAACCCGTCTTCCACTGCAGCCCATGCACGAACCGATATATGCGTCCTGCCTCACAAACGCATGATGGGGTGCATCGGTTTAAATTTCTTGGTGCGCATAACTCATGCCTACATGTTATATAAACTTTTTGTTTGTACATGATTGTTCATTACAGATTCGGTCGGCGATCTACCTGAATTATCTGTTTTGCCAGTATCATGAGGTCGCAAGATAGCGATTTCAATGCACCGGGGTCATGATGCCGAACTCTTACCCAACAGTCTTCGCGCATGTCAACACAATACAATAATCACCCCTATAACGTCATTATGACATATATTGCAGGGAACCCCCTGACCGGTTTACACTGCTATCAATGCATATCCCCCGAGCAAATATAATGTACCCATACCTCTATTGTAGATGTGCAGATGCGCAGGTATACAGGTGATATTATGAAGATCGCAGGAATATCGGGAAGTCCGAGAAAGAACGAGAATAGTGAACAACTGATCAACACAGCGCTTGATATTGCGGAGGATCGAACCTTTGAGGTAGACCGAATTTTTCTCTCGGAGCAGACCATCTCTCCATGTACGGCATGTTACGCGTGCAATAGCGCAAAACGGTGCGCGATCGAAGACGATATGACCCGGATATACCCGCGGCTCGAAAGTGCGGATGCGATTCTCGTCGCATCGCCAGCATACTTCGGGTGCGTGACCGCTCAACTGAAGGCGCTCTTCGATAGAACACTCATGCTCCGAAAGCAGGGGATGCTACTCTCAAACAAGATCGGGGGTGCGATCGCTGTCGGGGGCTCACGCAACGGCGGGCAGGAGAAGACGGTGCAGGCAATCCACGACTGGATGCACATACACGGGATGATTGTGGTCGGCGACAACAGCCATTTCGGTGGAATCGTGTACGCGCCGGCAGAGTCAGACCTCATCGGGATGCAGACCGTCGTGGATACGATAGGCAAGATATGCGATCTGCTCGAGAGGATCGGACGATGACCATGGCAACAGAGGCAACAGAGACGAATGCGATAAAACCACGCCTGATCGCATGGGAACTCACTGGAGCCTGCAATCTCAGATGCAAGCACTGTCGCGGCTCATCTACAGAGATCCCTGATCCGGATGAATTGTCCACCACTGAAGCGTTCCACCTGATCGACGAGATCGCGGACTTTGCGAGCCCAATTCTCATCTTAAGCGGTGGGGAGCCGCTGATGCGTGACGATGTGTACGAGATAGCGAGATACGGTGTCGATAGGGGGCTCCGGGTCGTGCTCGCAACCAACGGAACACTTGTTACAGCGGATGTTGCAGAGCGGCTGAAGACCGCAGGCATATCGCGGATCAGCGTGAGTATTGACGGCGCTGATGCGGAGACGCATGACGCGTTTCGCGGCGTTTCGGGAGCATTCGATGGCGCAATGAGCGGAATATCCGAGATTCTACAGGCTGGCATCAGTCTACAGATCAATACCACGATATCAAAGAGGAACATCGACCAGATCCCGAAAATTCTCGATCTGAGCACAGATCTCGGTTCCGACGCGCTGCACATATTCCTGCTCGTTCCGACCGGGCGGGGGCAGGAGGCGGACGAGATCCCCCCGATCGAGTACGAACGGATTCTGAACTGGTTCTATGACCAGCGGGACAAGGTCGGGCTTCAGTTGAAGGCGACGTGCGCCCCCCACTACTTCAGGATCATGCGTGAGCGTGCAAAGGAGGAAGGAACCACTGTCAGTTTTGAGACTCACGGCTTTGAGGCGATGACGAAGGGCTGCCTCGGCGGAACCGGTTTCTGCTTCATCTCGCGGGTCGGCGGAGTCTATCCGTGCGGGTACCTGCCTGTTCTCGCAGGAAACATCCGGGAGGCAGGATTCAAGGATATCTGGGATCATGCGAAGGTCTTTACAGATCTGCGTGACGTGAGCAAACTGAAGGGCAAGTGTGGCATCTGCGAGTACAAGAGGGTCTGCGGCGGCTGCCGTGCACGCGCTTACGCTGCAACTGGGGATTACCTTGCCGAAGAGCCGTACTGCGTGTACCAGCCGCGGAAGGCAAAGGTTCAGTGAAGTTACGGGTGGTGGGATTGAATGTTTACCAGGAAGCGTAAATCGGTAGAACCGATGAACTTGTTACTTGCGTGTTATAATTGTAACCAATGGCAGGAACTCTTAGCCACAGCAGACGATTCGGAAGAATTGGAATTGACATGGTCGGAATGGCGGAAAAACGCAGATATGTTGATTGATGGATTGAAGTCCGAAGGGCGCGGTGTAACAGAAGTGTTGATCGATGTCAACGCTCTCAATTACTAAGTGAATCCACAAAAGTTTTGTCCCTCTTCTATTAAGTTCTTCGACAACAAAGTAAGCAGCAGCATCATGGATCGGATTTCACATAATCTTTATGAATCTCGTGTCCTCGCTACTATCCG
>JAYEFS010000019.1:0-6079 GCA_034658695.1 Methanobacteriota archaeon
CGGCGCCCGCTCGAAAATGAGAAGTGTTCCCTCCGGACAGAGGGCCTCACTCGCGTTGGCCAATAGACGTCTCGCCTGCTCATCTGGCCAGTCGTGGAGCATCGACTTGAAGCTGATCAGGTCGGCGCCGGAAGGCAGCCGGGCATTCAAAGCATCGCCCTCAATAAATGTGATTCTCCCTTCCTCCGGCTGCCCCGCCACATGTTCCCGTCCCACCCGGCACACGACGGGAAGATCGAAGACGATTCCCTTCAATTGAGCGTATCGTCTGCAAAGCTGAAGAAGAAACTCTCCGCTGTTTCCTCCAACATCGAGCATACAGGAGTACCGACCGAAATCATGGTACTTCATGCACACGGGCGCCTCGTATCGGGTGAGACCGCTCGTTATTTTCATCCATCTTTTGGTCCACTCGTAGTTTTCGGGTGTATCGTGAAGCCCTCTTTCGTAAGCGAACAGACGGCAGAAGTCGAGCTTGCCGATCGACTGCCTGGGTTGACGGACCATCTCGGTGAAGTGGTCCAGCAGGTCGTGGGCACCAAAATTGGCCGTAGAAAGTTTAAGCCGCAGGAGGTCGCGAAAATCGAGAGCACGAAGGAATTCTTCCGTTAGTCTAATCCCAAAATCGGTTCGTTTGAGAACCTGGCTTTTCTCCAGAAACCCGAGAAGCAAAGTGAACCCTTGCTTGTCCAATCCGAGCCGCAGCGCAAGGACATCGGGCGATAACCCCGGCTCTTGCACAAGAAAATCTATGAGGCCCGTCTCGAAAGCGGTTGCCAGGGCGCGGGCAGAGAAGATATCCTGCATAAACGCGTCGACACAGAGATACGAAAACTCCGGGCCGCGATCATCCGGTATGTCGACTCGGCCTCTCGATGCTGTTTCAGAAAATCCCATCGTGCCCCATCTTATAAATTCTGAAAGTCTATATTAACACATACCGAATCCGCTTTCACCAATTTTTTTCCAAAATTCATCCGGAAGAGTAGTCGTAGGGTATCGACTGTCAAAGAATCCCAGCTCACCTATCGAAAGACACTCAGGAAAGCTTTTCAGAACCAACGGTTTGCCTGCAGACCGGAATATTGGTCGGTCTCGATCAATCTCTTAAGATACTCCTTATCGGCCAGTCTCCTCCAGTTGGTCTGAATCTGTATCTTCTTGAACCATCCCCCGCTAGGTATTTAGGATACTTTGGTAAACATTAATGCCTGATTTGAGATGATGACTATTCAAGCGTTTGCCGCCATAATACACGGTTAGAAAATCTCGGCCATCTCTATCTACGCCGGCTGCCAGATGGCCGAATCGATCGGTCTGTATTCTTTCATAAAGAGAATGAAATTTATCAACGGAAATAGCATAGTGCTGCATGGTCTTCAATAACAACGGATACAGATCCATTAACTTCAACTGAGCTTTGTACATATTGATATCAAATGATTTTCTCGGATTGCCGACTTCTGATACTTCGAGATACTGAATATCGTCATGTGAAATTCTTTCCTCTGCCTGTTGAACAAAACTTTTCGATATATCAAGCCAACCTTTATTGCTACAAGTTTCTGATGCCGCGCGCAGTCGAACGAGGATATCGGGAACCGGGAGCGATGGAAACCACTCATAGTGCGTGATGGCCTGACGGGTGTTATCGTTTGCATCCCACTTAAAACCCAAAAATAAAAGATCCGATTCTGAATCAATGCCCCGGGTTCGGATCTTTTCTTCGATTTTATCCCGAAATTCCAAATAGGCCTTATAAACAATGGTTTTCTCGTTTTCCTCAAAACCAAAATATATATGGTTGGCATCAGGCCGGTATTTCATGAAGGATTTTAACAGGTTTTGAGGCATACCGATTGCCTGGCATATTGTTGTCAAACGTCCTTCCGACCTGTCTTCCAGGTCTTTACAATTGATTCCCATAAGGAAACGCTTATCGAGAAGTTGTCTTTTATAAGCTTTAAAGGAGCGTTCAATGTCGATTTCAACATTGAGTTCGGACACAGGCCGAATAAATGCCTGGGCTTTTTCTACAGATTTCTCTGTCCCTGATTCAACTAGGTCCTTCCTCAGCTTTTCGACAGGCGATAAGGTCGGTGTTGTGGGCACCAGTTCAATTGTACCCCAAATGCCTTCATATTTCCTCACGGTCTCATTAAGAAGGATCGCAAATTGTTTGGCAATCAAGGGACGCATGACAATACGGTTCGTAAGTTCCACACGGATCTCTTCAAAGTCTGTCTGCCTAACCTGTTCAACACCAAAGAGAATGGCGATTTCTTCTCGATTATATGTCACTGTGGACCTATTTGCATAGTGTCTCCGTGTTTGGCTTTCATCCCATTGTATATCAGATTTGTCGCGTGTAATGACAATAGGATTACGGTTAGATTGATTTTCAGCCACAAAAACTCCTCTTTTAGTAATTTTAGAAACCCCTTAAAATCCAATGCGAGCCCGAATAACCCGGTGCTCGCATCAGTATAACCTAAATATTTTCAAATTTAAAGGGATTAAAAAAGCCAGGAAGCTGATAGCTCTAAGCTCTAGGCTGAAAGCTCAAAGGAAAAAGCTGATAGGAAAGGCTTTCACCTTAGAGCTATCACCTATGACCTACCAGCTTACACCCCCGCTAATGTGGCTTCGCCTTGGTTGATTCAGCAGGCGGTTCCACGCCCTCCAGGTTTTGTATAACAGACCAGATCACCGCGATTTCAGCATTGCGAATCATGAGGAACCTCTGAATAAAGGCATCTTTGGTGAGACCATCCAGATAGATTCTTTGGGTGAGCACCACGGCCCCTATGGGTTCCGCAACCCCGGCAAAATCCACATTTATCTGCAAAAGCCTAAAACGCAAATCCCAGAGGATCTTACGTCTCTTATCCTCAGGAAGACTCTCAAACTTCTGGCGATATTCTTCCTCAATATTTACCCGTGCTTCCAAATGGATCAGGCCCTCCCTGGCTTTGCTCTGGCCCACGAGAATTCTTCTCCCTCCGGTATCCTCGGCCCGGATAAGCCACGTCATATCGGGATGGGTCTGTTCAGCAATCTGCCATCCTTCGCTCATCAACCAGTTCTGAATTTTGTCACGCGCTTCCTCCATAGTTTGCTCCTTTCTGCTCATTTCTATTTTTTTCAAGTTCCGAGTATTCAAGAATTCTAACTCAACTCACTTTCTCTAAGCTCATACGAAACAAAACGGTTAGCAGCAAATAATTTTGCTAACCGTTTTATTTTAAACTATCAATATGCTGTTTGTAAAGTAAAACCTGGATTTTGCAAGCGCCAAGCTTGTGAAAGATGCGAGGGATCACTTCCCCCTTCTCAGCTATTCTTTCTCCTTAATCGGAATCACGATCTGGATATCCTCTCTCGGATCAAAGGGATTGTATCGGCTCTTAACCGAATCACTCACAAAATCTACCAGCCAGCTCTTCTGATGACCATTCGAGGCCGGAGCTGCCATAGATACCTCATCCTCCATTGGCACATCCATGAGCACAAGGCTCGGCGAGGCGTCCTCGGACTCTGCAACTCCAGGCACAACTCGCTCACCCGCATCCAGGGCCTCACTCATGAGGGCATCCGGATCCTCGGCCTCGCTCAGATCTTCGTACCCAAGCACATGGCCTAGCTCGTGCATGACCACGGTCAGCAGATCCATTTTGCCGTCTGCCTCGCTGCTGTCCTCTGAAAACTCTGCATCATCTTCCGGCGTCTCATCCACGAACCAGCCGTAACCGGCAGCATCGATGTCAATGTATATGGTATCGGGAGTTGCAAGTCCCAATGTCAGATCCTGAAAATCAACGATCTCAAAGGAGACTTCATAAAGCAGCGCCACCATGCGGTCATCAATGCCGATAATATCGGTCCACCGGTTGATCGCTTCTTCCATGATCGGGGCGAGGTCTTCATCCGTCAGGGAGGGTACATCATTGATGGCTGCATCAGGAGCGGCAGCGGCCATAAGATAAGCACCATCATCATTTAATATCGTTACTACTCCGGTATCGTCTCCTATCTCCGCTCCCACAGCACCAGACAGTACCACATAAAATTCCTCATCAGGTTCTCCAACCTTGTCACCATTGATAGTCAGCGTGTAGGTCTTGCTCAGTTCACCCGGCGCAAAGGTGACAGTATCGCTTACCGCAACATAGTCTGCAACGCTCACAGCCGACCCGTCCTGGGTGGCTAAATTAACGGTTACAGGTGTTATCGCCTCCTCTGACAGGGTAATCGTTACATCCACTTTGGTCTTGTTGGCCTTGTCCCCCTCGTCTGCTTGAACACCTGTTATGGAGATGATTGGTACCATTGTGGAGACATCATCGTTGACAATGGTCACCAGACCAGTAGCATCACCCAACTCAACTCCGACCGCATCGGAAAGTAGAACACTGAAGGTCTCATCTGACTCAAAGTCCATATCACCATTGACAAGGATTGTGATGTTTTTACTTGTTTCACCGGCTTCAAAGGTCAGTGCACCGGATACAGCAATAAAATCTTCACCTGCAGCGGCAGAACCGTCTATCGTAGTAAAATTGACGGTGACTGTATTATCCATGGTTTCGGACAGGGTCACCGGCAGCACTGCAACTGCCTGACCTGAATCGCCCTCGCTGAGAGTAACATCTCCGATCGATATATTCGGTACCTCCGGTTGTGCAAGATCAGGATCATCGGTGCGTAAGCTAAGCGATTCAAAATCGCTCATACCCTCAAGAACCAGGAGGCCAAAGTCACCGTCTGTCAAGGCGGCATTAAAACCGTAACTTGTGACGGGCACATTATCGATACTGACTTCGATACCAGCCCCTTGCAATTTCACCTTGAGTCGGTATGTAGAAGCAGATTCAAGATCGCGGGCAAAGGTCGCATCGATGACAATGCCGTTTTTGCTGGTTGCATGTCCAATGATCAGTTGATCGTTGGATGGATCAAGTCCAACAAACTTGTAATTGTCAGCGTCGTAACGGTCAAATATATATCCGGAAATACCATCAGTGGTTATATCTACCTCCATCTCGAGGATATTGTTGGACGAGAGCGATGTGCCGAGATCGAATAACTGCACTGCCGGACTTTCCGCCTTAACCATTCCGGTCAGGATACCCGCTGCCTCGTTCCAGTCACCGCTCTCAACCATTCGGGTGACCTCTGCCGGCGGTGTAAAGTCGTCGGTTTCATCGAACGTCCAGTCGGGCGGTAGTATCTGAACGGTAAAATTGTCCATGAGGCCCGAAGAACCGTCCATACCAACACCGACCATGCCCTGGTTGAGCGGAATCGGCTCGCCCATGGCATCGTACCGCGGCTCATAATCGTAAGTGAACCAGTTCACTCCTGCAACCGCGACCGTGACGTTGTTGCCGTTCACCGCGACGGTCACGGTGTAGTTCTGTTTCGGCTTGATCTGCACCGGCACGGTCGACCGCTCGACATAGTGCCAGCCTAACTCGTCGACATAGCCCATCTCGATCTTGTTGGTGGAGACATTGATGCCCGCGAACTTGAAGTCCACATCATTGTAATAATCAAAGATCACATAGCCGTTCGACTTCCAGCCGCCGGTCGGCTTGTCCAGGTTGAACGTCGCCATGACCTCATAATAGCTCGGCAGATAGTCATCAAGCACAAAGACCGCTGCGGCCACATCATCCTGGGTCTCCGAAGATATCGCGAGCTGTCCACCGGTTGCCGTAAAGATACCAACATCTTTGGAGAAAGCATCCATTGTCCGGTTATCGAAATCCGCGGTTCGCAGGATGTCGCGCCTGCCACCCGGGATGTTTCCGGCCTGCGGGTCTGTCGGCGGACCGCTCTGATCCTGCCAGAAGCCATGGTCCTGCTGCGTAACGAGGCCAAGCTCGCCGTATGGTTCGCCAAGCTGATCGAACACGTTCGAGTAGCGTGACCGGTCACCGTTGGTCTGGCCGGTGTCTGTGGTACGGGTCATATCGGTGCCGTCGCTGGCGGCCTGTGCCGAGAGGAAATCCCAGAGCTGTGGCGGTACCTGCCGGCTGACCGTGGCGATACCGAAGGGCGCGAAGGGAACGATGTA
>JAYEFS010000020.1:0-21653 GCA_034658695.1 Methanobacteriota archaeon
ACGGGGGCTGCAACTGAGCACGGCGATTCTGGCAGCAGGAATCGTTGTTTCAGGTATCTCCCTATCGTCAGGCATTCTTGGAGATGCCCGGATGATGTATGAACTCACGATCGATACATCGGAAGAAACCACGCTTTTCGTGCCACTGCCTGTTGATGAGTCAAATAACGTGATCGTGGAGATCGTGGATGGGCTGGAAGTAATCGAGGGTGACGCTGTGTGGGATATCGTGGATACTGATCACGGGACTGCGCTGGAGGTTCGCACCAGCACGGGATGCGTTCTCTCTGCCCGGCAGGAATGCGGGAAAAAGGGCTGGGATGAGGGGCGCGAATGGGTATACAGCCACAATATAAGCACTCTGCCCGGGGTGGACGGGGCAGCTTACGAAGCATGGACATTCTCCTCGAATGCTAATACTACCCTATACATGAGACTATCAATGGATACTGGGATGGGTGTCTTGTTGAGGTACCGTTGCGACGGTACCTCGCTGAGCGAAGGATGGCAGACGGTTGAACTGGAACGATCTGACATGCGTTACGACTGAGGAGACTTGATGGAGGCGTGATCGGAATCAGCCTTCTGGCGGTACCACGGAATTGGGTTGTGGGTGATGCTGCTGCTTGCCCGCGCATGGATATACCATGCTCACACACCATCCAGGAAGACGTACGAGAGCGAATATTGATAGGATACCGTCCCGGTAATCACTTATGCCCACATACATTCCATTTAAAAAGCAGAGACGGACATCCTAAATCAGTCCGTTCTCCTTCATGCTCGTATAACCATCTTTCGATACGATGACATGATCATGGATCTTGATCCCCAGAATCTCTCCTGCCTCAATCAACCGCTTTGTTACCGCGATATCCTCGTGGCTGGGATCGGTATTTCCTGATGGGTGATTGTGAACCAGAATGATCGATGCAGCCCGCTCAGCAATAGCGTCCGAAAAGATCTCTCGCGGATGCACCTGATTCGCGTTCAAAAGCCCTACCGTGACTACCCGTTTTTCGATGACCTCGTTTGCACCGTTTAATGATATGCAAACAAAATGTTCCTGATTTTTATCACGGATCTCCATCACAAAAGGCAGGACATCTGCTGGAAAGGTGATCTTGACGTCGTTCTTCCCGGAGTACCGGCGGGCAAGCTCAAAACCTGCAAGAATCTGAGAAGCTTTCACCGCCCCGATACCATCGATCTTGACAAGTTCTTCAACCCCGACCCGGTCCAGATCATCCTTAAACCGCCTATCGACATCTGACGCAACTTGAAGAACATCCTTCCCTCTAACGCCCTTCCCGATCAGGACTGCGAGTAGCTCAACATTGGAGAGCGTTGAGACATCTCTTCGTATCAATTTCTCCCGCGGTTTGTCTATGTCAGGGATGTCGGTGATTTTTCTCATCGTATTGCTCAATTGGAATCTGGCAGGGTTTTTGATCTTCTTTTCTGTGGCTTCTTTTTCTTTTTCAGTTCTGTTCTCTCTTTTCTGATCCGTTCCAGCAGAACGGATGCTGGCTCGTCATCAGGATCCTGCGGCACAAGCTCGCCACGGAACGCTTTTGCGAGTATGGACTGGGTGAGGTGGTCTGCATGGGCGGTTGCAGCGGCGACGCGTTCTTCGACTTCGCTGGTGCGGTGGAAGAGGGTTTCGATTCGGTTGACGATGGTACGTTGTTCGCGGAGAGGTGGCACGGAAAGAATAAATTGTTTAATATCCTTCTGAAAAAGGTGTGGAGTTGCACTTCCTGTAATTCTCTGTTGAACAATACTTTGGAGTTGAGGTCCACTTAAAAAATAGAACAGATATTTTGGCACAAATGCTTCACGACTTCTGATAACTAATAGTGATGAATTTACAGTGGTTAATTGACTTAAATTCTTAACGATCCCAATTTTACCGATACCTGCCCCATCTTTAGCAAGTAAAATGTCATCTTCTTGAAGCATGATTTCGGGGCTTTCGTCATAACGTTCCATAGAGATATGGTTCAATTCTCTAAAATCAACTTCATCTCCATAGTTTAAATTGTGTACCGATAGAAATAATGGACCGTCTTTTGTATATTCTTCGGCTTTCAAACCTCTCCATCCGATCCTTCCGGCAATATATATCAGATTTTCAAGTTTGGCGTCTACCCAAGAAGGCATTGAAAAATTATCCTCAACTGCAAACTCATAATTCTTTTTCGGCTTCTTCCCCCCTTCTTCCTTCACCTTCTTACGTTCTTCTTCATACTTTCTAACCCTCTCATCTCTGATCCTCTCCAACAACTCACTAGCCGGCTCAACATCAGGGTGCTCCCTGCGCCAGTCCTCTGTCAGCCGCCCCGAGCAGGCAGCAGCAAGCACGCTCTGCCGGAAACGCTTGATGATCGGCGGAACCGCTGTCAGATTGTCTTTTGCGGCGTTCACCTGCGCCAGAAGGGCTTCGAGCTTGGCTGTGATGCGGCACTGTTCGGCGAGGGGGGGGAGGGGGATTCTCATCCCACGTACCTGGCCATAATTTAATCCTTCTCTTGTAACAATACTCGCCATCAACCAATATTAATACTGCCGATTTTCGTTATCCGGCAACCCATCTCTTGAATTAAAATTGGGTCTGGTTTTTGCGGTAGTTAATTTTAATGTTTCGCGAACATATCTGCTACATGTAAAGTGTGTGTTAAGGTTCTGAACGCTAAAAGCTGGGTTATACCAACGAACAGGGTGGCGAAGGTATTGTTGTAACCCCAACTTGTGTTGCAAATATTTGATCCTGGCCAAAAGGAGAATTAAGAAAACTGGATATATATGCAGAATCAACATAATCTTTAAATCTAATGATACAAACATGTTGGTTTACATTTCCTCTACCAAAACTTGGAGGGACAAATGTTGATCTTCCAATTGAAGCCCCTGTGATATTGAGTAAAACGTCAAAATCCTCGACATGGGTCCTGCTCATCTGATTATGAAGATCTTCAGAAATATAAACTACATAATCCAAGTGTAAACCATCAGGGTAGACGTTTTGACTACGAAGGAATGGTATACCGTTTTCTAAATAATTTGATTTGCCACCTCTTGGTGTAATTCCACTACCAACAAATAATGCAAAAGAGCCAATATCCACCCACACCCACCCCTCCGGCAACTCATACGCCCCCTCAATCTCTTTTTCGGGGATTGGTTCAGCCATCGGTGCCCCTCTCCATCATGCACAAAACTACATCACTTACTACATCACTTACTACATCACTTACTACATCACATCTGCTTTCTGACTTAGTCAGTGACTTAGTCACCTCCCCCAACAATCCCCCAAATACGCCCTGATGGATATCCTGCCGGATCATCGATGATCCCCTTTCTTCTTCAAAGATGCAAGAAACTTCTCTCCTTTCCGGGTCAGGACATATTTACCCGTCTTTGGAGCTCCCTCAAATAATATCAGTTCTCTCTCCACAAGATTAGCCAGATGCCTCTGAGCACTGGAATAAGAAAGTTGCAACAATCGCTCCACATCCGGACGGCGAACTATCTCACCGTTCTTGATCAACTCTGATATGCGAAGATCTATGTCGCTTACTGTGCCGCCTGCTACCGCGATTTCCAGATCTCTCTTCTCAGACCTCTTAAATGTAATCCTGAAGAAACCATTCCAGTTAAACTCAGGCTCTAAAAGACCCGCCGCCTTCATCTCATCCCTCATCCTACCAATTCCGCTCCCTATTCTCTCTACAAGATTCGCACGGTGGAATAGCCCCTGGAGAAATGGGTTCCTGGAGATAGATGTCAAGCCAAACTCCTCAGGGAGGATCCCTTTAACGAGACCGCCCGGGTTGAGGATGTGGACCCGGTCGTCATAGAACTCAACCATAGTAACAAGCGACCTTCTCGAAATAATCCCTGTGAATGACTGAATTGAGTAATGCCTCTCTCAGAGCATCATAGGGCAGTTCTGGTACCTCGTCTCGCTGTAATTTTCCACCACCAATCTCATATCGAAGCGGAATGTATGTTTTCAGCCATTTCATGGCGTTGTCCACGTTCGTGATAATATCCTCGCTAAAATCCTTGCGGTCGATTATATGGGTTTTGGTCGTCCCTCTGAAACGAACACAGGTGATTACAGCGTGAAAATAGAATCGGGTGGGTTCTCTGGCGAACATCATGACGCCCGCGTTCTTCATGAGCAATCGTCCAGCCTGTCGTTGTGCCACACCAAGGTTTGTGAGAATCTGCTCGAGGGGAAGGTTTGAGGTGATGTTACATTGTTGCAGGTATCTCTGGAATCTCTCCTCCGAAAAGTCGTCAGGATACTTAAAATCCATGCAGAATTGCTCATCAAACCGGATCTTCCCTTCGTGGTTAAAGTAATCGACGATCTCGTCTCGTCTCAGTTTCTGGCTGCTTGGACCCGTGCGGATGAAGAAACCATCCTTGCAGGAGTATGGTTTGTCGGTTCCCTCGCGAACCGCTATGGTAAGGATATTTGCCTGCCCTTCGAGGAGAATGCTTACCGGCGGGTCGCATTTGCGTGCAATGTCCTGAACCTGAGATCTGAGTCTGTTAGTGATGTTGACCCCTTTTACCACACCCTCATCGGATACACCGAGAAATATCTGTCCACCCGATGAATTGGCAAAAGCAACCATCTCCTTCGCAAGCGAATCAGACATCGACTCCTTAAACTCAATCAGGTAGCCCTCGCCCTCATCGAGGATTAATTCCATCTCTTCCATTAGGCAACCTCTGATCCGTTGTTCTCTTCACCAAGATATATCACTACTTCCTGAAGACCGCTTATCGCTGCTTCAAGGTGGGTGATCGCCGCTCCTGCCAGTTCGCCCGGTTCAGGCAGGTTCTCTGAATCTTCAAGCGTTTCGTCTTTCAGCCAGAAGATATCGAGGTTGTAATCTCTCTTCTTGATCTCCTCAATAGTGAATTTCTTGAAACGCTCTGTTCTCTCCGCCATCTCCCCTCTTTGTTCCAGTGCGGAAACTTTCACCACGTTTGGATCAGTGCCGTAGCACTCCTCGAACTATCTGAAATGCTCGGGAGTAAGCGGTCTCTCCTTCTTTGTTATCCCCGGTATATTCGTTCGACAGTCATAAATCCAGACATTCTTTGTCTTGACCCCTTTCCTTACAAATATGACGTTTGCTTTAACACCGGGCGAGTACGGTGTAAACGTCCCCCTTGGCAGTCGCAGGATTGTGTGTAGGTCGCAGTCTTCAGTGAGTATCTCAAAGACATCCCCTGCCTGATCACTGAAGAGGCAATTATCAGGAAGGACGATTGCCGCGCTCCCGCCGGGCTTTAGTATCGTTACCACATGCTGAACAAAGTTCAATTGCTTATTTGACGTTGATATCGTGAAATCGTCCCTCACCGGTGCCTGATTGGCTCCTTTCGTCCCGAAGGGCGGATTTGTTAATACCAGGTCATAATGATCACCAGGGTCAGGTTCGTAGATCGAATCGCCGAGATGGATGTTCGCCTCCAGACCATGCAGATACAGATTCATCAGGCATAAGCGGCGAGGGCGTGGAACCAGTTCGGTTCCGTAGTACGTGCGATTCATGATCCTCTCCGCATCTTCACGCATTAGCGCTCCCTTCGTCTCTTCCATGAGCCATTCATACAAACACATCAAGAATCCACCAGTGCCGGCAGCAGGGTCACAGATCGTAAATTCCTTGCGCGTCCTCGGGTCTGGTTTCCGTACTAACATCAGTCATGTTGCCGCCGCCCCAACCCGCGGTCTCGAGTTCGCGGTCAACGCGTTTCTTCCTGGTTTCTTGTTCTGTTTCATCAGACATGTTGGTTGTATCGTATTATGGGCTGGTTTATTTAATTTTTATGCATGTTACTCTTCTCCGCTCTGTCTCTGCGTGTCCTGCCCAATTATTACCTAATTTATAATCAGATCTGGGGGCACATTGTGAAATTACACATTGTACCATAAAGTTCTTTACTTAATCGAAAGGCTTAAGTGTAATAAAACGAGATATCAATCAAATCGCCTCGCTGGAGTAATGTCTTGTCAAAAAATATACTCGCAATTGGAATCATCCTCATAGTCGCACCATCAGTGTCAGCATGTCTGGAGATTGCGACTGACCCCGAGGACGCGGCACATATAGCAACCACCACCATCGATGCCGACAACCGGATCGAGAATACGCCAGTGGCAGCCACTCCTGAATGGGAACTGCATCCGGTCGAGGTGGATGCGGTGCCAGTGTATAACCTCTCTGCACCCGCCCTGTCAAACACCTCTGCTGATGATGGGAATCTCGGGCGGAGCCCTGATGGATCAAAGATAGCTGTTGTGACCATGACATTAAGAGAAAGTGGGTCTGACCGCGACATACACATAATAAACCTGCCCACGACAGGGGGTCTGAAAAATAAAGATTAAGAACGAACACCTGTTCACAATCATGGTCGTCCTGTCTGTGGTGCTCATCATGGTCAAAGTAGGGGTACTGCCGCCGCTATATGTTGTCACGCCACAGACGCAGATACAGCACGAGAATGTGACAGGGCTTACGACAAGCGCTACAAACGACTTTAACCCGGTATGGAGTCCTGATGGGAAGATGATCCTGTATCAGTCCTCTGGCAGGAATCTCCATATCATGAGTCCGAATGGAAGCGGCAAAAAGCAGCTAACAAGAGATGTGTATGTGGATGATTTCGCATGGAGCCGGGACAAAGAGATAATATTTGCCACCAGCACACCCGGATCGCCGTTTGATATACTGGTGATGGACATACACGGAGATTGCCGAAAACTGGTTGATAATGTGTCCGGAAACCCCGGGTTCTGTCTTGACCCAAACGGAGACGTACTGTACGGGTCCCGAAACTCTGCTGATCTATGGGATGTCTGGGTGGTGAACACAAGTGGTGACAGAAGAAGGGTGATATCTGATATCAGCACATCGTGCTCAGGATCCCAAGTTCCCGTGTTCCCGGGATGCTCTGCACGCACCCCGGATGGTAAAATACTCTCTGGCTATATGAAGGCGTATGGTGGGCAGATCTATGAGTACCTCTATTTCGTGGACGCCGACGGAAATTGCGGAATGTTGAATGCGACACTGGATACCAGACCCGAGATGGACCGATTTTTCAGGTGGAGTCCGGACGAGGGGAAGATCGCATTCATCTCGGACAGAAGTGGGAGATCAGAGATATGGATCATGGATTCGGACGGCGCGAATAAGACGCAGCTCACCGATTCAGGGGATGATTGCGGTCCAATCGGGTGGAGTGCGGGTGGTTTTGACCGGAGTCCTGATGGGAGAATAGCTTACAGCGGGCATTCAAGAAAATCTGTCTACATTCCGAAATGTGGGCTGGAGTGGGAGGAAGAGAATGAGATCCGGGTTATGGATGCTGACGGGGGCAATAAGCGAGTTCTATTGTGCCTGCCCGATTCCAGCGGCAAGATCGATGATCTGGCATGGAGTCCTGACGGATCAGAGATTGCTTTTGTGTTTCAACCGGACTCCGGGAACGACGACATCTATGTGCTGGATGTGCCAGCGGCGTCAGCGATTGCGGGGGTGGTGAGCGAGTGAGATTCATGCTCAAGCTCGCGATTGTGGTGACATTTTCGTTTCTCTTGATCGCTGTGGGTGCGCTCCTGTATCCGCTGGATGATCCGTATGAACGCCGGTATGTCAATGAAAGTGAGGTCACCGAGATTGGAGATGGCCACCGTCTGGAATACGATCTGCCGGAGAGTTCACTTGAGCTTTCGAGCGCTGCGATCACTCTCTGTTCCTGTGATGGGGTTGTTGCGGTTTATCACCTGCATAATGGAACGCGGGAACGTTTGCCACCAGAGGAACTGTACGCGGTGCACCTTGTATCCTGGAATCCGGTCAAAGAGAAATATGGAAGATAAAAGAAAAGGCGATAAAAATGAACGAAACAGAAATGAAAACAAAAACACGAAAACAGTGGACATTTCCCACTCTAATCGCAATCATAGCCGTATTTTACGTGTTATGGTCCACAGCCGGAACATTTACCCAGAATGCAGACCTTATGGACTGGCTCATCCCATGGAACAGTGACGGCTGCTGGAGACTGGTTCTAATCTCCATGCCAGTCGTGATAATCCTTGGCTACATGTCCCGGAGCTGGAAAGCGGGTATTGCGGTCGCCTGTATGCTCTGGGCACTGACACTCTTCGAAACACTCTTCGATTTAGGATTTGGGTTTTATATAAGGAAACCGGAATTGATCGAACTTGCTGTAAAGATTGCGTTTGCGCTTTGCTGTGCACTCGTTGGAGCACTGAGCGGATACGCAGGAGGCTTGACCGATGAAGACAAAGACTAAAAAGATTCTGACAATTCTGTTGCTGCTTGCAATCGCATCCAGCGTAACCATATTTACTCTTGTGACGATGCAGTCCCCTGTGAGACAGGCGATCACGCAATCGGAACTGGATGATCTGATCGCAGCATCCGGCGGAACAAGACTTACGACAAACCCGGGTCCGGATGAGAATCCAGTGTGGAGCCCGGACGGAACAAAGATATTCTTTGAAACACGACCTGACGTCGGTTCCGGACGCTACAGTCGGGAATGTTACATTGCGGTCATAAATGCAGATGGAAGCGACGTAACAAGGCTGGTAAACGGCACAAATCCGGTGCTGTATTCTGACAAGGTTTATTTCGAATATTATGACCCCGAATACACCGAGCTACTGGTAACTGAAGCAATGGACCTGGATGGGAGCAATAGAAAAAAGATCCTGTCTTTGAATGGGCGAACATATCCGTCTCAGGCGATAAACCCGGATAGAACGAAGGTCTGCTACTGTACGCGCTACGAGACTGATTCTTACTACGTATTGTGGAAAAATGACACTGTGACAAAGGAGAAGGGCGATTGGAGCATCGATGGCGTTAAATACAACGATGCTCGGCAGAGCGGGAAGATGCGCATGGCAGGGCAGGAGAAGCACTCAGACATCTGGGTGATGAACCTTGACGAGAGCAACAAGATGAAAATCGCATCCGGGATCGAGAGCAGTAACTGCCCGCCGCAACCAGAGTGGAGTCCTGATGGGAAGAAGATATTCTTCTTAAACCCTGTGGTATCTCCTGAGACTCGCATCGAAAACATTGACATCTGGGTAATGGATGCGAATGGCGGAAACAAGAAGCAGCTAACAGACCGTCCCGGCTACGATACGGATCCGGAATTGAGTCCGGATGGGGCAAAGATTACATACCTATCAGAAAATCAGGACAACTTTGATATATGGATGATGAACCCTGATGGCAGCGGTAAAGAGCGGTTGACAGAAAGTCCCGGCACCGATGCGAATCTTGAGTGGAATCCTGATGGGCAGAGGGCTGCTTACATCTCGCGGTCATCGAATTGGTATCTGTACAAAACGGAGCACGATTACGAGGATAAATCCGAGATCTGGGTGATGAACATCGATGGGAGTGGTAAAGAACGATTGCTGAGCATTCCGTATCCGTATGGCGTGATAGAGGAGATCGAATGGAGTCCTGATGGCTCGAAGATGGTCTTCGGATTTCATCCGAATTATGGGAACACTGACATCTACGTGATCGATGTGCCGGAAACGATGGGGTCTGTAGAGTGATGGCTACATGAGACTGATTGGTAACTACTCAAGGGCACTGTCTGGAAATATAGTGATTTTCGTAATGGTCAGTTGGATGTACAACAACGCAAAAGACGTGAAGACTGAGATTGACAACACCCTTCGCGTCTCTGCGCCTTTGTGCCCTTGCGTTAAATTGGAACACAATAACGCAAAGATGCAAAGACGCGATGGCGCAAAGAACAAAAGTCTCCGTGTGTATTTCACTGGAATTTTCGGTTGTGCCCTACTCAAGTATCTAAAACAGTATCATGTGGCCCCACTATGCCTGAACTGCTTGACCCGGAACACAACATGAGCCAAACGGGAATTTAATCGCAGAGTGCGCGGAGGAGGTTAGCTCTTGTGGGCACTGTCTGAAAATCAAGTGAATTACCACCGCGGAGAACGCGGAGGGCGCAGAGTTTTGAGACTGTTTTCAACCCTCTGCGGTAGAATCTAAGGGCATGGCGATCTCACTGGAAGCATCCATGACCCTCCAGGTCACCCATGAGTATGAAAATGTGCCACACATTTTCAGAGCGAAAATCAACAGTGTTGATTAGTGGAATCAGTGTAAATCTGCGGCTAAATTTTTATCAGCCACAGATGAACACTGCATCGAGCAGGTCCCTTGCTAAATCGCAATCGCACTAAATTCGTCTGCCCCGCCGTCCGCCTTTCGAGAGCGTGCCGTCATGTGGCAGCGGTGTCGCATCCTCGATTCGTCCGATGCGAATGCCGGCTCTCGCGAAGGCACGCACAGCAGCCTGCGCGCCCGGTCCCGGGCTTCGCTGTCTGTTGCCACCCGGCGCTCTGATCTTGATGTGTACGCCTGTAAACCCCTTATCTCTCAATTGATCCACTATCTGCCCGACGATCTGCATCGAGATGTATGGGGACCCTTCATCCCGCGCCACCTTGGTGACCATACCGCCAGACGATTTTGCAACGGTTTCGGCGCCTGTCATGTCCGTAACCGTGATCAACGTGTTATTGAATGATGAGTGGATGTGGGCAACTGCCCATTTCGGACTCCTTGGATCTGCCATTGTCATGCCTCCTTATCCTTACCTTCGTCAAGTATGCTCGCGCCTTCAGCGACTCTCGTCGGGTGCTCCGGGTGCATTTCACGCACAATAGGCGAATTCACATAGAAATCTATCAGCATCTCCTCATCCTTTGAGACGGTGTAACTCGGAACAGCAGTCTTGCGACCGGAGATTGCTATATGTCCATGCGTGATGAACTGTCGCGCCTGCCGCATGCTGTGCGCAAGTCCCTGCCTGTAGACCTGAGTCTGAAGACGCCGTTCAAGGATGCCCTCGATCCCGAGACCGAGTATAGCGTCCAGATCTGCGCCGCTCTGCAGGACGCCGATGCGCTGCAGCCTCGAAACGATCTGGTCGGACTCCTTCTTTGTGTGTCCGGTAAGTTCTCCTTTCGCCGCGGATTCGGCGAGCAGCCTACGCGCGGTACGCCTGTGCTTGCGAAGTACGTTTTCAGCAATCCAGACCTCTCGTTTGTTCCGCAGTCCGTACGTCTTGATCAGTTCGGACTCGGACGCGAGTTTCTCTGCCTGCCATGGATGTCTTGGCGTGTTGTACGTTTTGTGCGGTTTACGCGGATGTCCCATGTTATCACTATCCTTTCACTCGTTTTCTGCTGACGCCGACTGTTGCGCCCGATCTTCCTGTCGACCGTGTCCGCTGTCCGCGAACCCTGAGACCTCGTTCGTGACGGATGCCGCAGTAACTGCGGGTCTTCTTCATAGTGTTGATGTCCTCTGTAACGGTCAGTGTAAGGTCCACGCCTACGAGATGCCTGTTCTCGCCGGTCAGAAAGTCCCGTCTCCTGTTAAGCATCCATGTCGGAACCACACTACCAATATCCGCGAGCGCCACCCTCAATTTTTCGACTTTCGCGTCATCCAGCAATCCAATGGTCGTCGTTGGGTCGATACCGGCGCAATCCGCAAGAATCCTCGCGTTCCGTATGCCAATGCCCTTTAACCCTGTGAGCGCGTACTGTACCGACTGGTGTCCATCCAGATCGGTGTTCGCAATACGTACGAGATGTTTTACCTCTTGCGTTTCTTCAATATCTGTCTCTGTCATTGTGGTTCCTCTGCGTGATTGGGATAAATAAAGTATTTGTCGATATGCTTAATACTTTTCTCATCAGGTATTTATAATATGCCCCGTAAAGGAATACAGATATGTGCAACCCGATACAGTTTATAGTACCGGAGGAAAATAAATATGTTTAGAGCAATCATCAGTGCGGAAATATTGCAGGATGCGATCAAAGCAGCGTCATCGGTTGTTGACGAGGCGCGATTCGAGATTACGCCCGAAGGGCTTTCAACTCGTGCGGTTGATCCGGCAAACGCGGCGATGATCTCACTCGAGTTATCAAAGGATGCGTTTGTACTCTTCGAAGGAACCGAGGGTGAGATCGGGATCGATCTGAGTAGATTTACGGACATTCTCGGAATGGCTGGCAAAAGCGACGAAATCGAACTGAAGCTGGACCCGGACACACACAAACTCGACATCAGCATGGGGGGATTTTCATACACGCTTGCACTTCTGGACCCATCGACGCTTCGGAATGCGCCGGTGGTGCCCGCGCTCGATCTCCCGGCAGAGATCACGATCTCGGAAAGCGTCTTCAAGCGCATGATAAAAGCAGCCGAGATGGTGAGTGACCACATGAGCGTAGGTGTGCAGAACGGGATATTCGTAATGGAAGCTGTTGGGGACAGTGACCATGTGCGGCTTGATCTCACGGGTTCGGATCTGATCGCAATAACACCTGCAGACGTCAAATCACTCTATTCGCTGGATTATCTCTCTGACATCAGCAAGGGTGTCGGCGGCGCGGGCGAGATCACAATCCATCTGGGGCGGGATCTCCCTGTGGTCATCCAGTTCGAGTTCGCAGTAGGCGAGTGCACAGTCAAGTACGTTCTCGCACCAAGAATCGAATCAGATTGATGGATTGAGCAACAATGGCAGATCAGACCATAACAACGATTCAGAAGGATCAGACGCCGAAGTTCACGAGTGATGTCACAATTCACATCCTCGACGATGTTGAACTCCGTTCTCCGATCATGCTCGAGGGACTTCCAGGGGTCGGGCATGTCGGGAAACTGGTTGCCGAGCATCTGATCGATATGTTTGATGCGAAAAGGATCATCGACATCTATTCCACACATTTTCCGCCGCAGGTGATGGTAAACGATGACTGTACGGTCAGGATGGTTCGAAACGAGATATATGCGCACCGCGCGGAGGATGACGGGATCGACCTCTTGATCCTGGTGGGGGACCATCAGAGTACCACAAGCGAGGGGCACTATACCCTCTGTAACACGTTTCTGGACATTGCGGAACAGTTCAATGTGTCTAGAATCTACTCGCTCGGCGGGTGCCCGACCGGTCAACTGGAGGAGGCTGATACCGTGATCGGAACCGTCAACAACCCCGACTTAATCGATGAGTTGACAGAACACGGGGTCGAATTTGAGGAGGGTGAGCCGTGGACAGGAATATTCGGCACTTCCGGGATCCTGCTTCCGATGAGCCGGGCGCGGGGAATCGACGCAGCGTGTCTTATGGGGATCACATCAGGATATCTCGTTGATCCGAAGAGCGCGCAGGCGGTGATCGAGGTTCTCGCCAGCCTACTCAAGATCGATGTAGACACACAGGCGCTCGAGGAGCATGCTGCCGAGATGGAGAAGGTTGTTGCGAAACTGCAGGAGATGCAGCAGTATTCGGGAATGAACAAAACTGAGGACGATTTGCGATATATCGGATGATTGAATGGCATTTGAGCGGTTTTTCAGCCCGGATTCGGTGGCGATCATCGGGGCGTCCCGGGCTCGCGGGAAAGTGGGGAGAGTCGTACTCGATAACATCATAAATGGATTTGCAGGGAAGATATACCCGATAAATCCCGGTGCGGATGAGATCAATGGTCTTACGTGCTACCCTGATATTGGCAGTTCCCCGCCCGTCGATCTTGCGGTCATAGTCGTACCCGCAATCGCTGTTCCTGATGTGCTTGAGGCGTGCGGTGCAAAAGGCGTGCCGAACGTGGTCGTCATATCGGCTGGTTTCAAGGAGGCTGGGGAAGCTGAACTGGAGACGCGATGCCTCGAGATTGTGCGAAGATATGACATGCGCATGCTCGGACCAAACAGTCTCGGATTCGTATCCACGTATTCCAATCTGAACGCATCGTTTGCCGGGAGCAGCGCGCTTCAGGGAAATATCGGGCTTGCGTCGCAGAGCGGAGCACTCTGCACAGCGATTCTTGACTGGGCGAATGTTGGGGGGATCGGATTTTCGAGGTTCATCAGCCTCGGAAACAAGGCTGACATCAGCGAAAACGATGTGATAGAGGCGCTTGTTGCGGATGAGAAGACAAACGTGATCGTGTTATACCTTGAAGGGATCAAATACGGAAAGCGGTTCATGGATGTTGCAAGCAGCGCGACACACGAAAAACCTGTTATCATAATCAAGTCAGGGAGGACCCGGGCAGGCGCAAAAGCCGTGTCGTCACACACAGGAACGCTCGCAGGTTCGGATGCCGCGTATGATTCCGCATTCCGCCAGAGCGGTGTCATCAGGGCGGAGTCAATCGAGGAGGTCTTCGACTACGCGCTTGCATTCTCGTACCAGCCGATACCGTCAGGAGATGCGATCGCAATTGTCACAAACGCAGGCGGTCCTGGCGTTCTCGCGGCTGATGCATGCGAGTCGCTCGGTGTTACGATCGCAACATTTGAGAAGAGAACCATTGATACGCTCAGATCGTCGCTTCCGCCCGCAGCAGGGATATACAATCCAGTGGACGTACTCGGCGACGCAACTCCTGATCGCTACAGATCCGCAATCGATGCGGTGATCGATGATGAGAACGTGAGCGGCATAATCGTCCTCGCATCCCCGCAGGCGATGACCGATATGGAACAAATTGCAGAGATCATTGCTGTTACAAACCGCAGATCCCAAAAGCCGATTCTCGCAGGTCTGATGGGTGGGGAAATGGTGCGGGAAGGTGCGAAGGTGCTTTCCGAAAACCGGATTCCGAACTACGAGTTTCCGGAGCGAGCAGCAAGGGCGATGCATGCGATGATCAGGTACGCGGAAATTGCTGCACGAGGGGACGCAAGTTTCCCAGATCTTGACGTTGATGAGGAGTCTGTGCAGGAGATCCTCGAGACGGCGAGAAGAGATGGTAACATGAGGCTTGGGCTTGAATGTCTGCCCATACTTGCGAAATACGGGATACCTGTTGTGGATTCAGCCATCGCAGTTACCAGAGATGAGGTGATGGAATCTGCCGACCGTATAGGCTACCCGGCTGTCATGAAGGTGATATCCTCGGACATATCGCACAAGACCGATGTTGGCGGCGTGCGAACAGGAATCGCCAACGCTGAAGAGGCAGGCGTAATCTACGACGACATGATGCACAGAATCAGCCGCTACATGCCAGAGGCGCGAATCGATGGCGCATTGATCCAGAAAATGCTTCCGGGTGGAAGAGAGATCATTCTCGGCATGAACAAGGACCCCCAGTTCGGAGCCATGCTCATGTTTGGTCTCGGCGGCATATCCGTAGAGGTTTTGAAGGATGTGACGTTCAGGATCGCCCCTATCACAGAAAAGGATGCGGATGACCTGATACGGGAGATCAAAGCATATCCGATGCTTCTCGGGATTCGGGGATCGGAACCATCTGATATCGGTGCGATAAAGGATAGTTTACTCCGCCTCTCGAAACTATGTACTGATTTTCCAGAGATAACGGAAATCGATATTAATCCACTGCTCGTTTTCAGAGAGGGATGCGCAGCAGTAGATATAAGGATCACACTGGAGGACTAAAGATGAAATCCATATTAATAGGGTCATGCGAGGGATATTCAGGAAAAAGCGCGATCTGCATGGGTCTCGGACTGATACTCAAGAAGCGGGGGCTTGCGGTTGGATACATGAAGCCGTTCGGCAACCAGTTTCAGGAGATCAATGGCACGCTTGTGGATGGTGATGCGAAGACGATTAAAACCGCTCTCGAATTGAGCGACCCTTTGAAGCTGATAACCCCTGTTATGCTCACACACGACTTCTACCACCGCGCATTGACTGGTGGCGTGGATGTTTCGGGTAACATCCTGAACGCATACCGGAAGTTGTCAGAGGGCAAGGATGTGATGATAATTGAGGGTAACGAGGAGCTTGCCGGCGGAATCATGTATGACATGTCGGATATCGAGACTGCGAGGCTCGTGGGCGCCCGGATCCTTCTTGTCAGCAGATATCAGAGCATGCAGGAGATCGACAACATCTTGAATGACTACAAGATGATCGGGGATCCGGAACTCACGGTTGGAGTCATACTCAATGGCGTGATCAATTCAAAGGAGGCGTCCGAGCTTGCTGTTCCGTTCTTACGAGAGCGAGGAATCAGCGTCTTCGGGGCGATACCAAAGGATCCGGTCTTGAAGTCAGTCTCCATCGGAGAGATCGCAGATGCGCTCGGAAGCGAGATACTGATCAGAGAGGATATGCGCAACGTGCTTGTGGATCATTTCTTCGTCGGCGCAATGGAAGCGAACACCGCCCTCAGGTATTTCAAGCGGGAAAAGAGCTTTGCGCTGATCACAGGCGGCGGCAGAGCGGATATCCAGCTGGCAGCCCTCGAAGCCGGCGTGAAGTGCATCATACTGACCGGGAACACGTACCCGAGTTCCGCGATCCTCGGCGTTGCCGGAGAACGCGGCGTACCTATAATGGTTGTCCCAGGAGACACGATGAAGACTGTTGAAGAGATGGAGACGATCATGGGCACTGCACGGATACTCGGCGAGGCAAAGATGGGCAGAATCGAGGAGTTGCTCGATCGGTACGTGGACACCGAGGCGCTGGGGCTGGCGATCGGTCTTTGAGCTTGCTGAGCCCTCAACAGATGACAAAAAGTACATGCTCGATAACTTGTGGAATTATGCTCAATAACTGTGGTAGGAACCACAAGATTACACAGATTTTCACAAGATTTCCGTGTTAATCTCGTGAAATCTTGTGTAATCTCGTGGTTTTATATGCGGATATCCACACAATATTGAGTAAGTACAACTTGTGGATAAATCAGTGTTAATCTGTGGCTAAAAACCCTTATCAGCCACTGATTTACACAAATTACCCGAGCATATTCGACAGATCACGAACACATCTCGCGTAAGACTTCCTCTCCGCTGGTTGTGCCCCTTGCGATGAGCACGTCGCCAGAACAGAGCACTGTTTTTGCGCCAGGGCTGTAGATCCACCGTCCTTTGCGTTTGACAGCCATGACATGCACGCCGGTCTCGGTCTCGAGTTTGAGTTCACCGAGCGACTTCCCGACAACCGCTGAACCCTCTGCGATCGGCATCCTGGTTACCACCTCGTCGGACTCGCGTACGGCAAGCGCCATTATAGGATGCACCTCAATCTCCCGCAACACCACATCAGCAATGTCATAAGCCGCATCAGAGATTGCCTCTGACGCATTTGCGAGATGCAGAAGCCCCCTGAGCTGATCCGTCTCATCGAAATGTTTTGCTGACTCGAGCACCCAGTGCTGGAGCTCGTATTTCATGCCGTCCATCTTATCCTCGATGTATTTCACTTCTTCTGCGATGTCCTTGTTGTAAAAGAGCATTGCATAGTATGCAAGCCCGACTGCGAGTTCGGACATGTTCTTCATCTCGACGATCATATCGACGGCACGATCAAGGTCGCCAAGCACGCGCTCCGGCTCGAATGTGGCTCGCTGGTACTTCTCGCAGGTCGCACACGCAACAAAGAGTGGCACGCCCTCGTCGTGCCCGCGTGCAAAGACCACATCCCCCTCATGGATTACTGTGCTGTGATCCGGATCATATATCCAATTACGTCCCCGTCTGATCGCAATCACCCACATGCCGGTCTCGGTCTCAAGCTCGATTTCGCCGAGCGTGCGCCCCGAAATCGGCGACTCTGCGCTGACAGTGGCTCTCGCAATGGTCTCCTCAGCGCTCCTCAGGTCATGCTTCAATTCAGCAGGTATCCCGAGATCAAGCAGCGCAATCTTTGCGATGTCGCCTGCGGAATTCGAGATGTTCTCTGCAGCAGCGCCTGTCTGCAGAACGCCAGCAAGCGCCTCTGCCTCGTCGATTCGTCTGGCGCTCAACATTGCGGATATTCGCATGTAGTAATCAAGAGTGTCCATACTCTCTTCGAGGCGGATGACCTCCATTGCGATCTCCTTATCGTCGTAAATAACAGCGGAGTATGCAAGATCCATCATCAACTCGGACGTGTCCTTCATATCGATCAGTAGATCTTTCATACTTCTCGTGCAGTACTTGAGTTCTTTTGACATGTTTCTCAGAATATCTTTTTGATGGTTGACGGGGGGATTGCTGGCAACTTCATTGTTGTGTGCACACACTCGATTTTGGCACCCTCTGCCGGCTCAGACGCGGCACCTCCGGGTGATGCATGCTTCCGTTCGCAGGTCCCATCATCCATCATATCACCTTCTGATCATCGTTGTATATATGTTATATGTTCCGCTTCGTTTCTTCTGGCAATTACAGTTCCGTGCCTGTGGGCACAGGCTGGGGAATTCCAGGTATCACTCAATGCACCGTGGGTCGAAAACTCCCGCGGTTTGATATTTCCAACCAAAAACTATATGTACATGTAGTGTTTTATATCTTTATACAGTTACAACAACGGGAGAGTTGGGTAACGGGTTGGGCAACAATGAGGGAGGTCTTATGAAGACAAAGAATACATATAGAGCTAGCAAAGACGATCGGGCTCAGGTGGGGATTGGCACGTTGATCATATTCATCGCAATGGTTCTCGTTGCAGCGGTTGCTGCGGCGGTTCTGATCCAGACATCAGGAGTTCTGCAACAGAAGGCACAGACGACAGGGAAGGAGGCGACAAAAGAAGTCTCCAGCAATATTGACCTTGACTCAATTGAGGGATGGCGGGGCGGCTTGAACGCTTCCTCGAGTGTAGAAGACACATTCTCGAGTCAGATATACAGGCTCGATCTGCGAGCATCGCTAAAAGTCGGAAGCGAGCCTGTTGACATGAACCAGGTCGTTATAACGATAACAGACGGCACGACCACAAACGACCTCCGCTACATCGAAGGAGATTTTGTGACCGCAAGAGCGCTTGTTGGCAGTAGCGGAACCGGGAACTACACAGCGAGTGCAGCCACAGGTGTCACAAATACGACATACCGGATACTGGTCGATGGAGCGGGTTCCGGCACCATAGCAAGCAACGAGGATGCCATCGACATCATCCAGCGGGCGTATCAGGATGCCAATGTGGATGACGGCTTCGAGGCAAAGGATAGTGACGCGGGCGCAGGTATCACATACAGTTACACCGACCCGTATGTGTGGTCAGACCCGGAAGATACGGGTTCCATACTCGCAGTCGATGCCGGTGTCTTCAGGGATGGTGTCAACGGCGGTGGCACCAACTACAGCGAGATAACGGACAGTACATACAACGTGTATGACAACACGACTCAGGACCAGTATCTGATGCGTGGCGACATGTTCTTCGTAATCAACGAGATCCGGGATGAAGATAAGTCATTCACAAAGGCTAATCCTGTGATGAATACCGGGGATCTGGTGAAGATCATCATACTGACCGGACCAAGCACCATCACAGGCGGTGAAGTATTTGATGGGGGTGATGACACCGCACTCACAGACAACTATCCGCTCACAGGTGAATCCGATCTCACGCTCAGTCCGAGAACCACAGTCTCGATCTCCATGATCCCTGAGGGTGGGGCATCGACTGACGTCACCTTTGTGACACCGTCGTCGTTTGGCACACACTCGAGCGTTGACCTATATCCATAAGGTGGGGAATTATGAAAAGAAAGAATATATCACGGAATCGTAGTGCTCAGGTCGGTATCGGAACTTTGATCATCTTTATTGCGATGGTTCTCGTTGCAGCGGTTGCTGCGGCGGTTCTGATCCAGACATCAGGAGTTCTGCAACAGAAGGCACAGACGACAGGAAAGGAGGCGACAAAGGAAGTCTCCAGTAACATCGACATCGACTCAATCGAGGGGTGGCGGGGCGGAACACAAGCTTCCAGCAGCGAACCCGACACATTCTCAAGTCAGATATACAGGCTCGATCTGCGAGCATCACTAAAAGTCGGAAGTGAGCCTGTCGACATGAATCAGGTCGTGTTAACGATAACAGACGGCACGACCACAAACGACCTCCGCTACATCGAAGGAGATATCGTGACTGATACGGCTTATGTCGACGCTGGAAACGGGACGTGGGTATCGGCTGCCGCTGATGGCATCACAAACACGACATACCGGATACTGGTTGATGAGAGTAGTAACGCAGATCTCCTGAATGTATTCAGGCGCATATATCCTGATACGCGTAATGACGGCGATAACAATGTCAGTAACTCTACATCGGTTCTCTGGAGTCTTCCGGAATCTGAAGGATCCGGTGATGTGATCGCGGTGAATGCAAGCGTCTTCAATTCGACCGACTATCCTGATAACACGAACTATCTCGCACGCGGTGACATGTTCTACATCATCGACGAGATCAGGGATGAGGACAAGTCATTCACAAAGGACAATCCTGTGATGAACACCGGAGACCTCGTGAAGATCATCATACTCACAGCACCGGCAAGCACGGTCACTGGAGAAACCGCACTTGGAAGTAAAGCGGACACAGCTGATGCACAACTGGAGAGCAATTATCCGCTCGTGGGCGAAGCTGATCTCACGCTCGGTCCGAGAACCACAGTCTCGATCTCCATGATCCCTGAGGGCGGGGCATCGACTGACGTCACATTTGTTACACCGTCGTCGTTTGGCACACACTCGAGCGTTGATCTGTATCCATAAGGTGAGACTTATGAGGGGGAAAACTATGATGCGGGATCGCCGGGCTCAGGTGGGAATCGGTACGCTGATCATCTTTATTGCGATGGTTTTGGTCGCAGCAGTTGCAGCAGCAGTACTGATTCAGACATCAGGAGTCCTGCAACAGAAAGCCCAGACCACCGGGAAGGAGGCGACAAAGGAGGTCTCCAGTAACATCGACATCGACTCGATAGAAGGATGGCGCGGTGGTCTGAATTCGTCAACGTCCAAGGTCGATTCGTTCTCAGATGAGATCTACCGACTGGATATGCGCTGCTCGCTCAAGGTGGGCAGCGAGCCTGTTGATCTGAATCAGGTTGTAATCACGATAACCGATGGCACGATGACGAACGATCTTAGGTACATCGAAGGGTCGCTCGTTACAGCGAAGGCTGAAACAGGAACCGGTAATGGGACGTACACATCGAGTGCGAGTGGGGCAGGTCTTACGAACACAACGTACCGGCTGCTGGTGGATGGTTCCACTGCTGCAGATCACGCAAATGGTGCGACCGGTCATACCGCTGCCATGACCATATTTAGGAATGTGTATCCTGATGCGCATGTCGACACTGACTACAACGGAACCGGGCTCAGCGCCACAAGCTACACACTCGAGAACAGCAACGGTACGGCGGTTATATGGAGTGAAGCAGCATCATCAACGACCGGGGTATCAGGCGAGGCGATCGCTGTGGACGCCGGGGTCTTCACCAACAACACAACCGCAGCGAGTGGTTCGTACGGCAAGATCAGCAGTACACTGCAGGACGAGTACTTCGCACGCGCTGACAAGTTCTACGTTGTAGAAGAGATCAGGGATGAGGACAAGTCCTATACCTCTGACAATCCGGTGATGAACACAGGAGACCTTGTGAAGATGATCATCTTGACCGGTCCGAAGGACCTCGTCACAGGCGAGGGCAGCGATTGGCTCCAGGGTGCGACAACGGACGGCTCTGACTCCAAGTTCCAGTACAACAATCCGCTTGTTGGTGAGGCGAATCTCAAT
>JAYEFS010000021.1:0-6028 GCA_034658695.1 Methanobacteriota archaeon
GCGCACGTATCGTCCGCACGTTGCTGGACGCTGTGCTGGTTGAGCGCGAGTCACTGGTTGTGGATCGCGTCCGGACGTACCTAATCCGGTTCACGGGTGAAGGCAAGAGCGAGATTAACATCAGTAAATACGAACTGCTGGTTGCAGGAGATGTGTTTGATCCGTGTGTCGGATGCACCGATGAATGCAAGCCAACCAGATGCGCGCAACTTAACAAGTGGATCCGGAAATTGGGTGCGGAATCGTGACTGCGATTCCCGCCACGTTGTATGGCACCGTGGCAGTACTTGCGTTATTCTTCACATTCTGGGCAGTCATGTTGATGGACTGTCTGAAACGATCCGAGCACGAATTTCATACCGAAACGGAGAATGCGAAGCGTCTGTGGACACTGTTACTCATCGTCGGGATCCCATGGTGCTCGATCATCTACTTTGTCACCGTGAAACTGAAGGATTGAAACATCGAAGCAATTGAGAGCAGGAGATTGGGAAGATGCCGGATGTCTCTGCGATAGGAGCGGTCGTACCCCAACTATTCTATGACATAATCGGCAGACTCGTGCCCGGCACGGTCTTGATTCTGAGTTTCTGTGTTATATATCCGGAACCTGCATATATGCTCAGCACAATTGAGCCGAGCGGCTGGAATTCGGTCGGTTGCTGGATGCTCTTCTTGATGGTTGCTTATGTGGTGTCCATACTCCTTTTTGGGCTGTGGAATATAATTACAGCAATCGTTCCTGGGATATGTGCGAGAGAAGATAAGAAGAAGATTGATGGAGATGGTGAGAAGAGTGGCAAGCGTGTTTCCCTCTATGTGATGTACGACACAATCAGGATTAGAGAGCCGATCGCAGGCGCAAGGCTTGTCAAGCTGAGAGCCGAGCATCATCTCTCACATGTGCTGATGGCTGGTTGGATCGTTCTCGCAGCCGTGAATCTCTGCTTCTGCTTTCTCGAAGGTGGTTTCTCAAGAGAACGAGGTATCATCGAAGCTATCTTGATTCTGAATATTTGCGGGACATGCTCGTTCATGCAATACATCGCGAGGCGCTATATAATGAGTCTGAAGACTCACTGGTGCATTTTGGGATATGATACCGATTGCTGACCACGACCGTAATCTCACCGCAGCCTGCTCCGCACCGCAGCAACGATGATCGGCAGTGCGATTGTTGCATCAGCGTACACGGCGACTGATTTTGCGTCTTCGTTGATCTTACCCCATGATTTTGCCTCATCAAACGTTGCTCCGGAGAGCCCGCCGTATTCGGGGCGGTCTGTAGTCAACTGGATCGCATAATCGAATCCCTTCGAGGTCATCAGTGTTCCCTGCAGAATAAAGTTCTTTGGCACCCCGCCTCCGACTACGAAAACACCTGAGCGCTCGGATTCGAAGCAGATATCAAGAAACTCATGAACGTCTGCAAAGACATCGACATTTAGCGGATTTGTCTGCCTGTACAGCCACGCATGCAGCCCGATCATCGAATCCTGAACAGCGGGACAGAATATGGGGACATCGCACTCATAAGCTGCTCTCAGAATCGAGTCCGGGTCACTCAGGGATTTGCCGATCGCAGAGAGCATCTCCCGTATCGAGATTTGATCACCCATCTCAGGGAATACACCGAGCAGATGCTCCTCCAGATGCGTGAAGTGAAGTTCGGGCACGTACACATCGTATATCCGGTCAATATCCTCGCGGCATAGCTCGTTGTCGTCAACGACCTCGCTTCCCTTGTAATGCGGCAGTCCGAGCGATTCGAGTACGTCGTGCACGAGATTTGCACCTGTTGAGACGAGGACATCGATGTAGCCGTCTCTGATCAAGCCGGATATGATACTTCGCATGCCCGCAGGAACCATCGCACCCGCGAGCCCGAAGAACTTCGTGGTCGCAGTGTCCCTGATCATCTCCTCGTAGATGTCGCATGCCTGCGCAAGCCTTCCCGCGCCAAACCCGCACCCTCCGAGCGCACATGCGAGATCGTCAACACTCATACCCGCTGTGATCTGCGCCGCTGCAATCGGTTTTTCCAGCCGAGTGCCATCATACATGTTGCGGATCACACTCCGATCAATTCTGCGATTCGTCCCGTCTCAACTACTGCCTCGGACTCATCGGGCAGATCGACCAGCGGAAGCCCCTCGAGATCGTACTCTGCAAGCATCGTGTCAAACGGGATTGTTCCCGCAATCGCAAAGCCAAGTTCTGATGCGTGCTTCGTGAGACTGTCACGGTTCTCAGGTGTCACCTTGTTTAAAACAACGTATATCTGCTTAAACCCAAGATCAAGCGTCCCCACGAGATCTCGTATTCGTTCAGCAGTCGAGAGCCCTTTGCGTGAGCCATCGGTCACCACCAGAAGATAATCGAGATTACGGATGATCCTCCTGCTCAGATGCTCCATTCCTGCCGCGGTGTCTATTATGATAATGTCGTAGTTCTCTGTGACCCGGTCCATGATTCCGCGCAGCAGGTTGTTTGCGTAGCAATAGCAGCCGGGTCCGTCCGGTCTTCCCATCACGAGTAGGTCGTATCTCGGCTTCTCGATTAAGACCTCGTATATCTTCGATTCGAGTATCTGCATCTTGTCGGCATCGGGCGGAAGACCTTCGATTGCAGTCTCCCTGATGTCGCCGACCGTCTTCTCGACAGTCTCGCCGAGTGCCTCCGGAAGATTGGCGTCAGAGTCGGCATCTACCGCAAGCAGCACATGGTCCGTGTCGCTGTGCACGATATGCCTGATCAAGAGCGCGGCGAGTGCGGTTTTGCCTGTTCCGCCTTTTCCGGTGATTGCGATTTTTATCGTCATTTTTGTATCCCTCCAACGGGTTCCTGCTCAATTATCGATCTTCGGGTTTAAACCATTATGCCACGGGGTGCCCCGCAGATTCCGGAGCTGGAACAGTTTCGCATGCATACTGTCCCGTCTCATCAAAATGGTCTTTGCCCCGTGACATAAAGGGAACTCACAAGTAATAATTACCAGAACCCGTCACACTATCGCCAATAAGAGGTTCTGCATTCTATAGTAAGATCGCCCGCGAACGGATATGAACTCGGTACTCATGTGTAAGCATCATGATGACTGCGTCGCCAATCGCATGAAAACCCCGCGATAAATATGGCAGTCTTGCTATATCACCGTTGGTGTAGCTACTGATGAACTTAATCTGGAGCGCAACGGGTAAGGTGAACGACATGGGATTGCTATGTATGGGCGTTGGACGTAACCGAGGTTTAGTGACTTAAGACAAAGAATATATGGAATGAAACAACAATGCGAAGAATCATGAAAGCTAAACAAAACAGTATAGTGGGTCATATCCCAAATGGACTCTTGACTCATACAGTCGCGGCAAAAGCAATCAGTCTATGAGGTGGTAATAATGTATCCCCGTATTTCAATCGATCCGGAAGTTTGCCATGGGCAGGCTTGCATCAGAGGAACCCGCATCCCGGTCCACCAGATCATACGCATGCTGGCAGGTGGTGACACAATCGAGGAGCTCCTGGAAGAGTACCCTTCACTCAAACGAGATGATATCCTTACCTGTCTTGGTTATGCGGCGTCGCTGGCTGAAGAGCAAGTTACACCCATTGGGGCATTGGCGAGTGTGGCATGAAGATCTTCGTGGACGAAAACATTCCGTTGATGACCGTTCGGGCGTTGCGCGAGATGGGGCACGACGTGCGAGATATTCGCGGCACAGCGGATGAGGGCATGACCGATGATGCTCTCTGGGAGCTGGTAAAGCGAGAAGGGCGGTTATTGATCACGACAGACAAGGGGTTTACGCAGCATCGTTATGAACTCCACTATGGTATTCTGATTGTACGCCTTAAACAGCCCAATCGTCATAAGATTCACCAGCGAGTCATGCAAGCAATGACTCAGTTTGCAGCAGAGGGGTGGCAGGGTCTGCTGGTTGTGATGCGGGACGTGATGCAGAGTGTGTGGCGAACTGGTGGTGGGGGGAGATGATCAAATATGGGCAGTGCAATGCCAAGATCTGAAGCGACAGCGCGTGTATTGGGGTAATCCATCTATTCGGTACGTAAAAGTCTAAAATCAACAACCAGACGTATTCCCCATGCCGCGTGCATCATGCACCACACCAGCAATTCCGCACAACGCCGCAACGCATAATAAGATGGCAACCACCATCAATATCATGAAGACCCCGATCCTGCGCATCATCTGCATAACGCTTCTTTTGCTCCCAACCATCCCGATCTGCGCCGGAAACATGCACGAAGCGACCATCTGCCAGTTCGAAGGCGATCTCATGGCAGGAGACGTCCTCGATCTGGAGCAGGGCTACCGGCTGGCAATCGACGATATCAGGAAGAAGAGCGTGGCGATCAGCATATTCAATGGCGATTACGAGATTGTGAACACAAGCATATCCGGAGATTATACCTTCGCAAAGGAGATCGATGGCATCGATTATGATATCCTGCGAATGTCGGTGAATGTGACCGGTGACGATGTGGCGGCGATTGCAATCGAGCAGTACGTAGATGATGACAAACCATTCGATTATCCGCTGATCGCCTGCATATCTGTAAGCATCAAGGAAGGCGAGCGAGAAGCTCTGAAATCGGGATACGGACTTGAGGTGACGTCCGTAATCGACAACAACGCCATTCTCTCGCTGTACAAAGACGACAAGATAGTTAAGCAGGAAAAACTGAACGGCAGCGACAAAGAACGATTCATCTACGCAAGGAAGGTCGATGGGCAGTACCGCACCATCCTGATCGCGAAACTCGACGGGATATCAGATGGCTCGGTGCATCTGAGCGAGTTATCGCAGTTCGAGGAGCCGGCAGGCAGCGATGGTGACGGCAACAGCGGCGGCGAATGGAACGTCAGACTTGCCGGATCAACAGAATTCAGATATCTGCTGAGTGCAGGTGTGTTCGCTGGCATGCTCGCACTGATCCTTATAATCACGAGGCAGATGCGCAGGTGATGGCGGCAGGGACCGGGGTGATTTCATGGAGTATATGATCAGAAAGGCGGTGGTTCAGGATGTTTTGCAGATTCAGGAGCTGGTCAACGGGTATGCCGACGATGGATTGATGCTTCCGAGATCGCTTGCCGAGTTATACGACAACATCCGGGATTTCACGGTCTGTGTGAGCCGTGATCGGCTGCTCGGGTGCTGTGCCCTCCATGTCTGCTGGACCAGCCTTGCAGAGGTTGCGTCCTTTGCTGTGCTGCAGGATATGCGCTGTCAGGGAATCGGGTCACAGCTTCTGCATGCATCGATGGGTGAGGCGCGGGGACTCGGAATTGAGACGGTATTCACGCTCACGCGGGCTCCCGACTACTTCAAAAAGCACGGGTTCGCAGAGGTGGACAAGGGAACGCTTCCGCACAAGGTATGGGGCGACTGCCTCAAATGCCCGAAATTCCCGGATTGCGACGAGATTGCGATGGTGAGGGGGCTGTAGACGCCCGCCAATCCCACCCTCGATTACATGCGTTGCGTTCATACGTCTTTTTGATTTCTTCTGGCCGGTTGAGACGAGAAACGATGATTAATGGCGTGAATCGTTATCTTGCATGCAGGCATGGTCGACACAACCCTGCCAGACAGATCGAGATCATGATGACAGGGGGCAGATACCGCTACCGAATTACACTGGAGTGGTATGTACGTTTGGAACAATGATTGCGATACTGCGACACTCTGTGATGTCAGCGGGGATTTGATAGATACGGTGGAAACATAATGAGCAGATATACCTAAAAACATAAAAATGGGATCGGTAAGATTTAAGTATGATGACGTTACTGGTAATACCACATGGGGCGATACGAACCATATAATGGGCTTATGGCATCGTCGTGGACTTACCATAGTGAAGATGCCGGAGCACATGGTGAGATGAACGGGGCGGAATCGCTATGTACAGGCCCTGGACTTAAGTCCGGGGTTTAGTGACTTTCTTTGAGTGATCGTTGACTTGTTTCCCCATACTCCACAAATCACACCGCAGAGGGCGC
>JAYEFS010000022.1:0-6028 GCA_034658695.1 Methanobacteriota archaeon
AAATAAGGTATGTTTTGATCATACACGAGTCGAGGATCTCTATGAACTGCCAAAAGCGGATCTCAACATAACCGATTACCCGATGGAGTGGGCAAAACTTATGGATGAGCGATCAGATGTCGGATGCTATGAGATTCTGGGCTGGGGCAGGTATAACGAGGAGAAGGATCCTGAGCTACTCAGCCCGTACGGGATCGGTGGTAGTTCCCGGGTTTTTATGGAGATTGCAGATATGATGGGAAAGGATGGCGTTGCAGAAGAAGTGATAGAGAGAAGGAGGCGCGATGCGGAAGAACGGCTCTCAAAAGCCAGGAAAGGTCTCGATTGTGTAAAGGTTGCTGCCATCGGCGGTCTGCACGGTGTCGGTCTAAACCTCTTCAAGGATGCTGGAGTGGATGTGAGCGTCCTGATATGCAGGACACAGATCATGGAGGGCAGGCTGACTGAGGAGGCGATAAAAGAGATTGTGGATATGAACACGAATCTTGCAGAGATCTGTGGCTTCGACCCGGAAACACTCGTAAATCCAACGATTGAAGAGGAGATAAAGGCGATCAAGAGGAGTGGAACTGATCTTGTGATCGCTCCGAGTGCGAGCGCACATCTCTACAACAAAGAAGGGGTGAGAACGTTTGATCCAACCGGTTTCATGATCCATCACCAGAGGGTCGGGTTCGAGTGCCCGATAGAACTCTGCCAGATGTTGAAAGCTGCACTCAAAACGCCCCAGAGGAGAACGCCTCTCTTGAGCATGCTAAAACACGATTCACGGATGCATAACATGACACCACACTGGGCAAAGCTCTCCCGGGCATTCAGCCTGCTCAGAGCCGATACGATCAGTGACGGTGTGGGAGCGAGGGCAGGATCAGGGGTGGCGGTGGAAGTGGACGTGGATGCGGATATTGGCAGGGCAGAAGGGGGTTTTGATCGATGAGTCTGATCTATGATCCGCCACAGGACTGCAAGCTCGTTGGTGCAATGAGGGCGATACATGGTGTAAGCGATTCGATAACGATCATTCACGCAAGACCCGGATGTCACTGCGGAATGCTCCTCTTGAAAGCACTCGGGTCAAACCAGAACGATGTGAGGGTGATCAGCAGCGGCTTCAGGGCACACGATACGGTGTATGGTGCAGAGGGAAGGCTCTCTGCTGCAATAGAGCTCTCACAGGAGTACTTCGAGCCCGGACTGATCGCAGCACTGAACTGCAGCGCCCCTGCCATCATGGGTGACGACATCGAGGGTGTTGCGTCCTCTATGGAAGAGACGATTCCGGCAGCCCTGATGACGCTTGCGACCGGAGGCTACGAGGGCCCGGCATGGCTCGGCTACGAGGAAGCGCTCGCAAAGTTCATAGACTACATGATCCCGGTTGAGAGACCATCCGCAAACACGGTAAATCTGATCGGCATCAAAAGCGATGATGTCAATGCGGCTGGAGATTTAACAGAGATCAGAAGGATACTGAAGGATCATGGAATATCGGTCAACACCGTTCTTGCCGATGCAAGCTGGGGTGAGATAACGAATGCGCCGGATGCGTCACTGAATGTTGTGCTGGGTGGCGATGGGCTCGAATGCGCGAAAGCCATGCGTGAGAGGTTCAATATCCCTTATGTTATAACTCCATACCCTTTCGGTGTAAAAAAGACTACCGAGTTCGTAGAACTTGTGGCAAATCGTCTCGGAAGAGAGGTTGACAGTGAACTGATCGATCGAGAAGTCGAACTGGTCAGGGAGGGTGTAGAACGGGTATGCATGTTTTTGCAGGGGCTATACGATATGCCGGTTGCGGTGATCGGAGAGAGTGGCAGAGCATTTGATCTGGCAGAGTTTTTGAGCGATGAACTGGGCATCAATGTCAGTCTCCTTGCAATATCCGGGAAGAACTATCTCACATCGAACAAAATCGAAGATGGGAACGGTCACTTCGGAGACGTGGCAATCGAACCGGATCGCTTCGAGATGAATAATCTCATAAGAGAGGCGGGGGTGAGTGCGATCTTTGGTTCAACCTTTGAGAAGCATTTGTCCTCCGAGCTGAAGGCACCCTTAATCAGGGTCTCGTATCCGGTGATCGACGAGGTCAGAATCACTGATCCACCCTATGCCGGCTTCAGGGGGACGCTGCACCTATGTGAGACGATCATAAACGCAGTCATAACACAGAATATTGAGGAGATAAAGGAATGAAGAAACTACGACAGGTCGCATTCTATGGCAAAGGCGGCATCGGGAAATCAACGATTTCATCAAACCTCGCAGCAGCTTACGCAGAGAGCGGGCACAAGGTCATGATTGTTGGCTGCGACCCGAAGGCAGACTGCACCCGCAACCTGAGAGGGGACGTCGATATCCCGACGGTTTTGGACGTCTTGAGAGAGAAAGGCGGTGCGAAGATGGAGTTAACAGAGATCATCGGAGGCAAGAAGATCGATGTGGACGAGATCGTGTACAAAGGATATAACGGGGTTCTCTGTGTTGAGGCTGGTGGACCCGAGCCAGCGGTCGGATGTGCCGGCAGGGGCATAATCGTTGCGGTCGATCTCTTGAAACGGCTTGGAGTCTATGAGGAAGACCTTGATCTGATCATCTACGATGTGCTCGGTGATGTTGTGTGCGGTGGCTTCGGGATGCCGCTCCGGCAGGGACTTGCAGATAACGTCTTCGTCGTCACTTCTGCGGATTATCTCGCCATATATGCGGCGAATAACATCTGCAAGGGAATCGAGCGTCATGCAGTAAGAAAAGGGTCGCCGCTTGGTGGCATCGTCTACAATGTGCGGGGTGCAATCGATGATCCGGAACTTGTTCGCGAGTTTGCAGGAGGTGTCGGATCAGAGGTTGTGGGAGCGATCCCGAATGATCCGCTGATAACAGAGAGCGAGATCTATGGCAAGACTGTTATTGAGTATAAACCCAATTCTCCTATTGCGGATAGATTCAGGGAGCTTGGAACGACCATTTTTGAGAATAGGAGTGGCATAGTACCGCATTCACTCTCAAAGGAGAAGCTGGCTGAGCTTGCAAGGAGGATACGGGAGAAAACACGGAAAGCTGCTATTGATAGAGTTGGAGACGCGGTATAGCGATTCGGAGATCTATGTGTGAGCTGGAAAATTCATGGAGGTTCATGCATGGTCTTTTGTTCATGTTACGATATTAATCTAAAGTTTTAAGTTTTAGATAGATTAGCTATGATTCACACGCGTGATGTAACATATATTACACGTCTGACCCTATAGAATAAAACCATAAGGAGGTAATTACACAATGAGAATGGATAGAATATTGGCTGGAATAGTCCTGACTTCGCTGCTCCTGCTTGCACTTGCATTGCCAGCCGCGGCATCAGACTACACGCTTGAGATCTTTGGGAACGCAAACGAGGACGACACAATAAACATGCAGGATGTGACCTACACCGAACTGATCATCCTCGAGTACAGAGACGAAACAGATCTCGCGGACGCCAAGTACGACGACAAAATCAACATGCAGGACGTGACGCAGATCGAACTGATCATTCTGGGGCAAGAGAAAGAGCTAACAATCATAGACACGGCTGACAGGGTCGTGACTGCGAAGAAGCCGATAGAGCGGATCGTTATATGCAGTTGTGGCGAGCAGGGTGAAGCCCTGAGAATTCTTGGTGTGATGGACAAGGTGGTTGGCGTATCAGGAATGATTCAGGAGGAGCCTGCAAAGTCGTTCTTCCCTGAATTTCAGGAGCTGCCTAATGTGGGGGAATGGGATAACTACGAGGCGATACTCTCTGCTGATCCGGATGTCCTGATCATGTATGACTGGACCGAGTGGCTATATCCGGACCCTGAGAAGAACCTGCCTGGTGTGACACTGTTGCGTTTCAACTTCTACCGGGGCTTTGAGGTGTTTGATGAGATGAGAAAGTTCGGCTATATCTTTGACAGGCGGGACGAAGCCCGTGAATACGAAGAGTTCATCGAGGGCTACCTGAGCGTCGTTTACGATAGAGTAGGGGGACTCTCAGAGGAAGAGAAGCCCGGAGTTTATGTAGAGACCACCGAACCCTGGAGAACAGCAAACAAAGACGGTGGTCCGGCATCCCCTATACGGATGGCTGGAGGTCGCAACATAGCTGAAGATGAAGAAGGCACCCCAACAGGCATGATACCTGATATCGATCCCGAATGGGTGATCGAGCAGAATCCCGAGATCATAATCAAGCTAGATCTGGGGTTCTTTGGCGGTTATGCTGACGATGATCTGAGTACCCTGAAGGACGCGAGAGACGAGGTCATGAACCGTGAAGTGCTTGCACATACGGCTGCCGTGCAGAACGAAGAGGTCTACGCCATATCAACAGGTGCGTTCTATCTGCCGTACTTCCACACAAGTGTGGCGTACCTTGCGAAGTGGTTCCACCCGGAGCTCTTCGAGGATATGGACCCGGAAGCGATACACCAGGAGTATCTGGAGAAGTACCATGGTGGTTCAAAGGATTTCACCTTCATATATCCCCCAATTGGAGACTGAAGATGATAACAGGGGAGAATTTTTCTGATTCTGCCGTTTTCTGTGGTCGCTATCGGCAGCCTTCGCGTGTGTGGAGTCGCGGGCACCTCTCTGTGTCTCTGTGTCTCTGCGCCTTTGCGTTAAATCAGAGAAACGCCAAGACGCCAAGACGCGAAGGATGAATAATTCTCTTCCGACATCTTTTGAAAACCACAGAATCCATCAGAATCAGGAATTTTTCTCTCCCTTTTCATCTGTAGATCATGATGAGAGATCGATTAGCATGGCTGGAATAGTAAAATGGAATGAGTTGTGGAAGGTGATGAGGTCGAGTTCCGCATGGGGGAGCGTGCCCGAGACAGATACCGGCTTCTGGGACCGATATGCAAAGCAATGCAACGAATCTGCGCTGCAGAACAGAGAACGCACCGAACGAGAGCTATCAACGATCGAACTGGATTCGGATTGTTCTGTTCTGGATGTTGGTTCCGGTGTGGGCAGACTTGCGATTCCCCTCGCAAGCAGGGTTGTGACAGTCACAGCCATCGATCCCTCCCGGGGCATGCTACTATTCCTGAAGGAGCGGATGAAGAAGGAATGTGTGAACAACATTGTTTGCATCAATAAACGGTGGGAAGATGTTGAATTGGGTGTGGATATAGTGCCACACGATGTTGTGATCGCGTCGTATTCACTCGGCATGTTTGATATGCAGGAAGCGCTTGCAAAGATCGATGCCGCGGCGAAGAGATCTGTGTACCTCTTTGAATTCGTTGGTGGGTGGATGGATGAAAAACTCTGGAAGAAACTTTACGGGGAGAAACATCCGGCATGGACCAGTTATATCTACCTGTACAACATTCTGCACGAGATGGGGATATATGCGGACGTGCAAATCATTGATTCCGGATATTACCAGCGGTACGAGAGTCTTACTGACGCAGTGAATAGGTGCATGGAGATGTATAACCTTCCACCTGATAAGGAGGGGGTCGTAAAGGAGCATCTGTTTAATCTGGTGTCGGAGGAAGACGATGGAACGCTCTCTTTGAAGCGTAAAACAAAGAGTGCTGTTGTGTGGTGGAGGAAGGATTGTGGGGCAGATGGGGTTGAAGCGGCGTATGATGGGTGAGTGACACACCCGCCGGTTTATAATACGATATTTACCATAAGTTTTAAGTTAAGAGTGGAGTAATCATTGTGCGCACGCGTGACGTGACATGAAATATGCGTATATACAACATGAAGTACTGCCCAAAAGGAGAATATATATGAGAATAACCGCAACGTTGGCTAAAGTAGCCATGACTTTACTGCTTCTGCTTGCACTGCCGGCAGCAGCATCGGACTACACGCTCAGCATCTTCGGGAACGCGAACGAGGATGATACGGTAAACATGCAGCAATTCCCGCTATGATTGTAAACGCATGCAAGCGATGGACTGTTTCTTTGCCGTTTCGTAAACATCTACATCATCTCTTCACAATACAAATCAGCCACGAGCGAGGGTATAATCTCAAACAG